>CAZTEK010000263.1:0-2704 GCA_964612095.1 uncultured Verrucomicrobiota bacterium | reverse complement strand
GACCAGATGCTACGTAACTTTCTAAAAGGCGTGCAGATCAAATACTGCTCAAAATAGAACGATCTCCTCACTCGCTTTTTGCACCGGCCACAGCATTTCTCATTCATCCAACATTAGACAGATGCAGTGATAAACGGGCAGATGAAACTCCTGCACTTTAAAGGTCTCGGTTGCTGGAGCTTTCATAACAACATCTGCCGTAGCAGCCAACGTACCACCCTTAGCCCCAGTCAGTCCGATCGTTTTCAACCCCAGCGCCTTAGCCGTCGCCACCGCATAATTAACATTTTTAGCACCGCCGGAGGTGCTTAAACCAATCAGCACATCACCACGTCTTCCTAGTGCATTGACGAGCTGGGCAAAATTAAAATCAGGATTACGGTCATTGGCCCATGCACTCTGAAAAGACGGGAACGAGGTGAGCGCAATGGCCGGAAGCGCCCCTTCAAGCTCTGCGGCCAGTTCCGGCGGAAGTTCCGCCGCAAGCGGACGTATTGTGCAGAAACGTTTGAGTAACTCACCCACCCAATGTTCCGCATCAGCCCCACTACCGCCATTGCCGCAAATCAAAAGCTTGCCACCCTCGCTCAGGCTTTCTTTAATCACCTTCACGGCGGCAAGAATGGAACTTCGGCAGCTTTCCAGCTCCGGATGACGCGCGATCAACTCATTAAGACGATTTTCTGCTTTCATACAGTTCTCCGCATTTCTGCGGATCAAACTACCTCACTGTGCTTAGCGAAACAATAGATTTCAGAGTTTCACCTCGGAACTGCCGGACGATATTCCCTTTGACCCAGATAAACACTGGAGCCATGCGCAGTGAAATGCTAAAGACTGGGTATGAAATTACAACAAGGCCAGCTATGGAAAAAAGACGGAATGTTCTTCCGCGTCGTCGAATGCGAACGGCTTTCGGTCATCTACAAAACGATGGAAAACCCATTCGCTAAAGAGGGTGAAACACATGAGATCACGAAAAAAGCGTTCTGCCGCCTGATCAAGGACGCCAAGCTTTTGCCATAGGAAATAATTAATTAGCCGCACTATTTCGCCAGCCGGGTTCCATTGTCATCAAAGGTGATCAGCCGCTTTTTATAAAGCGCACCGATGGCTTGTTTGTATGTTTTTTTACTGACACCAAACAGACGGTAAATTTCTTCTGGCGGGCTTTTATCAGTGATGGGCATGAATCCACCCTGCGCTTTGATGTGATTTAAAATAACATCCGTAAGATCGGTAACTTTTTCAAAGCCGGGCTTCTGGAGACATAGATCAACCTTGCCGTCGGATCGCACCTGCTTGATAAAGCCATCCATGCGTTGTCCGCGTTCCAAGGGTTGGAAAACCTCATTGTAGAAAAGGATGCCCCAGTGCCTGCCGTTGACGATGGCTTTAAATCCCAGATCCGTCTTATCGCAAATCAACAGTTGAACCTTCTCACCAGTTTTATAATTCGCCGGAGCTCGGTCAAGAAACTTGTCGAGTTTAGCGGAGGCGGCGATACGTCCGCTGGCTTCATCGAGATAGGCACGCACGACATAAGACTGGCCTTCACGCATTTCCACCTTCTGCTCGCGGAACGGCACGAATAGGTCCTTCGGAAGCCCCCAATCAAGGAACGCACCGATGCGCGTGGCGGAAGCCACACGCAAACAGGCAAATTCACCAACCATCGCCAACGGCCTCAACGTCGTAGCCGTCAACCGATCTTCGGAATCGCTCATCAGAAAAACCTCAACGATGTCGTCAAGATGCAAGTCATTGGCAACATAACGGTTTGGCAAAAGAATTTCGCCCAGATTGCCTCCGTCGAGGATCAGTCCGAAGTCCGTTAACCGCAACACCTGCAGCCGGTTGATTTGTCCAATATTCGCCATTCGTATTCTCACAAGGGTTAAAGTGGAACGCACCGTACTTCTTTTTTCCAAAGGTTGGAAACTTTTCCCGAATGAAGAACCTGAAAACTCACACCGGCTAGTTAACTTTAACGGCATCCACTTCGATTTCGAAGAGCAGGTCGTCGCGGCAGACGTCAGCGTGCGAAACGGCCAACGGGAAGCGCGGAATACCCAGTTCAGCGGCGATACGTCGGTAGATGGGCAAATAGTCCATGTCTTTAAAGTAAGCGATTCCGCGAAAGAGATCGCTCCAGCCCATATCGCGCGAATCGAGGATGGCTTTGACCACTTCCATAGTGAGCCGGATCTGTTTTTCCGGATCATCCAGATGTACCGTCTTCCCATCAGGATCAATACTGGCAGTACCAGAGATGAGCAGATTGCGGTGTGTTGTAAAATCAAGTTCGACCGCACGACTAAAGGAACTCTTATAGTCGAGCGCTGGATTCTGAAGCGGCGAATCAATGGCTTTAATTTTGAGTAATTCAGTTTTTGGCTGAACGGCAAAAACGTCCATTACGATAGCAGCACCAAAGGGGTTAGCTGCGCCGATACCCGTACTGGCAGGCACCATGTGACTGAAGATATCTTTCTGTTCGAAAAAGTTTGTGCGAACGCGGTTGAAGTCACCATACCAGTCGAGAAGTTTATCGAGATATATCCACGTGCGAACGGTGTCGGTAAAGCGAAAGCCATTCTCTTCAAGCGCAGCTTCCATGATCTGGAAAGCCGAGTGGGTTTGTACGGCGCGAGAAGCTTTCAGGTTGGCAGGAAGGATGCCGCGCAAACGGCAATAGCGAGCA
>CAZTEK010000262.1:0-2710 GCA_964612095.1 uncultured Verrucomicrobiota bacterium | reverse complement strand
GGCTGATCGTCGGGATGGCGGAACAGGTCGTCCACGGCGTTGAGATAAAAATTCATCTTCCCGGCATCTTCGGCGGCAAACGGACGGGTTTTGAGGTCGATGACAAAATAGCAGCGCAGTTTGAGGTGATAGAAGAGCAGATCGATGTAGTAATCCTCGTCGTCAACATCCAGCCGCACCTGATTGCCGACAAAGGCAAATCCGCTGCCGAGTTCCAGCAGGAAGTCGCGCAGATGTGCCAGCAGCGCATTTTCGACCTCTTTTTCGCGGGCATCGTCGGCAATGCCGAGAAAGTCGAAGATGTACGGGTCCTTCAGAAGCTCCTGCGCCAGATCGGACAGCGGCGACGGTAGCGTCGCGCTGAAATTGGTGACGGCCAGCCCTTTGCGTTCATAGTCCTGCTGGTCAATGTGCAGAGCCAGAACATTGCGGCTCCAGCCGTGCTCAATCGTCTGTCTCATGTACCAAAGCCGCTTTTCGGGGTCTTTGATCTTTTCGATCAGAAGCACGTTATGAGCCCACGGAATTTGAAAAATCGGCGGCAAGTCAGACTCATTGTCCAATTTGGCCACGAGCGGTGGCCAAATTTCGTTCTTATCAATACTTCCAATTTCTGCCACCGCTTGTGGCAGTTTTATAATCTGCTCTCTATAAGCAAGATAGAATGATTTCATCCGCCAGATATTTCGTGCAGAAAAACCCTTTAAATCAGGGAAATCGCGCCGGATATCAATAGAAAGCCGGTCGATAACGGAGGCGGACCATCCCTCAGCGGATTGTCTTTCCGCCACCAGCCTGCCGATATCCCAATAGAGCAAAATCAGTTCCCGGTTGGCGGCCAGTCCGGCGCGTACTCGCGCCGTCTGCACCCGGTTTTTGATTCCGGCGAGCATCTCGGCATAAGTGTTTTTTGCTATTTCACTCATCGGTTTGGTCAGACTCCAGCCACCGGAAAAGTTATTACCTAATTTATTACCCAATTCGACTACCCATTACCTAATTCTGCACACGTCAGAGTTAATACCCTTATTAATACCCTCTTTAAAGGATAATACCCTTATTCCGCTTTTTTCCAGCGGGCGCCGGGGCCGCGCCCGATACATTCCACAGCGCCCTGATCCTGCATGCTTTTCAAAATTTTCCGGATCATGTCCCGACTGACTCCGGGGCAGTTACGCTCCAGTTCCGCAACCGTAAAGACATCTTCCTTGCGGGTAATAAACTCCTGAACCAGTTCCGTCTTGGCCCCTTTGGGCAAGGCGACGCTGCCATATCGGGATTCGAATTCCTGATAAAGTTCTTTAAGGGTGTAAAGCAGGTAGTTGATGTACGGCCACGGATTATGCTTCGCCTCATGCCAAGCCTGAGAACTCTCCCTCAAGGTGTCATAGTAGCGCTCTTTGCTCTGCTCAATAATACGCTCCAGACTGATGTAACGGCCCGCTTCAAATCCAAGGTGGTACATCAGTAACAGAATCAGCAGACGGGAAACGCGCCCGTTGCCGTCGCGAAACGGATGTATACAAAGGAAGTCGAGGTTGAAGGCCGCCAGCAGGATCAGCGGAGGAACTTCTCTGCCCTGCAAAAGCTGAACCGTATCCGTGCAAAGCTTTTCCATCGCTTGCGGGGTTTCTTTAGCGGAAAGCGGTTTAAACCGTAGCGTTACGCGTCCGTCCGGATGCTTCTCAATGATTTCGCCGTCATCTTTTTTAAAGGTTCCGCTGTCCCAGAGATTTGGGCGGGTCATTTTATGTAACTTCAAGACGGTCTCAACAGAAAGCGGAATTTTCGCCCCTTTCTCGTGAATCCAGCTCAACGCTTTCTGATAACCGCGGACTTCCTCCTCATCGCGATCCTGCAAGTGTCCTTTGCCGAACAGCACGGTCCCGATCCGTTTCTGATCAACTTCCACGCCTTCAATCCGGTTTGAGGAAACTGCGCTTTCGATCAGCGCATGTTCGCGGAGAGCTTTGAGTTTTTGAGGTGCCTGTTTGGTAAACAGATCCTGCTTACCGCGATATTCAGCCAGATCGTTGAGCAGCCATACCGAGGCCGTCGGTATTTGCGGCTTTTCATTTTTCCATTTAGAAACGGTTTTCATCGTCCTGTACTTTCGAGAATCAGTGTAACGGGGCCGTGGTTGATGAGGCTGACTTCCATTTCGGCCTGGAAGATGCCAGTTTCAACATGCGGGCCGAGTTCGCGGAGCTGTTTGACATATTCTTCGTAGAGCTTCAAGCCTTTCTCCGGCGGGGCGGCGTCGATGTAGCTGGGGCGGTTGCCTTTTTTGCAGTCGCCGTAGAGGGTGAACTGGCTGACTGCCAGAATCGCTCCGCCGGTGTCGATGACGGAGCGGTTCATGACGCCGTTTTCATCATCAAAGATGCGCAGGTTGACGGTTTTCTTCGCGAGGAATGCGGCATCGGCAGCGGTATCGCCGTGCGACACGCCAACTAAAACAAGCAGACCGCTTCCGATGTCGCCAACGGTTTTGCCGTCAACTTTTACGGATGCAGATTTCACGCGTTGAATAACAACTTTCATGTCGAAGGTCTTAAAGTCAAAGGTCGAAAGTCAGGAATAATCCGCGACTTTCGACCTTCAGACATTTGACGTTTGACTGCCTCTTATTCTGTCGCGTGCGAGACGCGGAAGGTCGGCAGACGGTTAAGCGCGGCAGCCAGTTCGTAACGGCGCGGACGGGCCAAGT
>CAZTEK010000261.1:0-2712 GCA_964612095.1 uncultured Verrucomicrobiota bacterium | reverse complement strand
TGCCGATGCTCGCGCGGATCACATTAGGATTATTCAAGTCAGTTGCCGCATCGCAAATAATCACCGCATCGACACCGGCACCGTCAGCCGTCCGCAACAGCGCGCCAAGATTGCCCGGCTTTTCTAATCCTTCTGCGACAAGAATCAACGGATTTGCTGACAACTTCAGATCGGCGAGAGCCTTGCCGACCAGCGGCCCGACAGCCAGCACACCGTCCGGCCCTTCGCGGTATGAAATCTTTTCAAAGACGGCCTTTGAACATGCGGTCCATTCGTGTTCATTGGCGTTCATTCGCGGTTGGTTATTTGCAAGCTCAGGGCAAAACCACAGCTCGACCGGTTGCCAACCATTTTCAATGGCCCGTGATACTTCGCGTGCTCCTTCAATTACCGTCAACCCTTCTTCGCGGCGCGCGGAAGCTTTGCGCTGAAGCTTTATGATCCGCTTCACCCGCTCGTTTTGCACACTGGTGATTTCAGCATTCATAGTCACAAACCGCCCGCGACACAACCAACGGCTTCACGAAACCGACGACCGCCTGATGATCCGGATGCATCTGATAAGCAATCAAATCGTCTTCGCTGGCGAACTCCGAATAGAGCGACATCGTTCCGTTGCCGCTATCAATACCAACCTCGATTTTCCGAAGTTCGGAAATGCTTCCAGCCAGTGCTTCCAGCCGGTCTTTCATTTCCAGCTTCTGTTCAGCCGTTGCCTCCGGCTTCATCGTCCAGACTACAATGTGTTTTATCATTTTAGGCTTCCTCTCCGTAAATCGGGAGGTTGATTCCAATAACGATTCCGACAGACTCCCCGTTGCGCACAGAACACTCTCCCCCGAAAAGCTGGATAATCCGCTGAGCCACAGCAGTGGCCAATCCGAAATCGCCGCCGCCTTTGAGGAGGGTTCGCTGTCCACCCACTTCAAAAAATGAGGCGAGGTCTTCTTCCGGCAGACTCTGTTCGTCGGTGGAAATAAAAACAGACAAACTTGTGTCAGAGGATTCTGTATTAATCCGGATTTTTCCGTCATTTAAAACACAGCAGGCCGCCGCCAGCAGCAGGTCTGTGAATGCACGGCGGAGAAGATCGGATTCTGCTAGCACGCAGTCGCTGCCGGACAGTGTAAGCAATTGGAACTCGACGTCTGAGACTTCTGTTTTTGCCTGTTGTACAGCCTGGGTCAGAATCTCGTTGCAAGAAACCGAATGGATGATAAATCCGTCGGAGTCCACAT
The DNA here is from genome assembly GCA_964612095.1 of uncultured Verrucomicrobiota bacterium. Lineage (GTDB taxonomy): Bacteria > Verrucomicrobiota > Kiritimatiellia > Kiritimatiellales > Tichowtungiaceae > Tichowtungia. Next base: position 1,474 of record CAZTEK010000261.1, on the reverse strand, counting down.
CAATCTGTGTCAGCAGCATGGCGTCATCAATTAGTTTATTGATCCGCCGGACGGAGATTTCATAGCCACGTCGAAGGTCGTACATATCCGGATCCAGCGTGATTTCCGAAAACAGCACTTCAGCCGTTCCGATGATACCGGTGAGCGGCGTGCGCATTTCATGCGACAGCAAATTGAGCCATTGGGTTTTTGCATCGTCCCAGATGCGCAACCGACGGTGCGCCTCCATCAGCTCGCCCGTCCGACGCAGTACCAGGTTTTCGAGCTGCAGCTGATTCCTGCGAAGAGCCAGCTGGGCGCGAACACGGGCTCGCACCTCCGCTTCATAAAACGGTTTAGTGATATAATCAACACCACCTGCTTCAAAAGCGCGCATTTTATCCCGCGAGTCGGTCAATGCACTTAAAAAAATGATAGGGATATCCTTCAGTAGATCGTTTTTCTTAAAACCCAGACAGGTTTCGTAACCGCCAATCCCCGGCATCAGGATATCCAGCAGAACCAGATCCGGCGGATTCGTATAGGCGGCGTGCAAAGCTAACTCGCCGCGCGGAAACACGCGAATTACCCATCCCTGACCGTCCAGCATTCCAAGTAGTACATTGAGGTTTTCGGGTTCATCGTCCACAATCATAATGGATTCTTTAGGCAGGGCTGTTCTCATTCTGTTTCTCCTATTTTCGGATTAAGCCAGCGGGTTAAGCTGTCATAGTCATAATCGTTAATCAAGCGGGTTAACCCAGCGGCGACACCCGGATGATCCGTTGCTATTTTTTCAACAATCTCGCGCATCTCGAAGACATTGCCAAGAAGGACCGCCTGCAGCAACATCTCTTTCTGCTCAACAGGCACCTGCGCAAGGCCGGAAAGGTTCTTGACGGGTTGATCCTGCGTCGCGACATCCTGATCATATTCATACCGCACGCCGATCAGTTTCCGAATCTCCGCTAATAACAATTCGCGGCCGACGGGTTTCGAGACATAGCCGTCAGCTCCGGCCTCAAGAAGCTTCTTCCGCGCATCACGCAGTCCGCCGGCCGTAACGATGACGATCGGGGTGCTTTGCCTATCCGGCAATTTTCGCAAACGGCTCATGGTCTCAAGCCCATCCATATCAGGCATCTGCTTATCCAACAGAATCAGGTCAAACCTGCGTCCCTCGCAGCACAGGTGCAGTGCGCACGCGCCGCTATCTGCCATTTCTACAACAAATCCCGCCCCTTTGAGCATAGACGCGAGCATCTGGAGACTCGTTGCATCATCGTCAACGGCAAGGATACGAGGGGCCTGCTGATCCGGGGCCACACGGCAAACGGTGGCGGCACATTCTATTTTTTCCACCGCGCTCAGGGTGGACAACTCGGCCTTGAACATGAATCGGAAGGTGCTACCTTGGCCGGGAACGCTGCGCAATATGACAACATCACCGCCCAGAGCCCGTGCGTAACGGCGGGCCAGCGGCAACCCCAGGCCG
>CAZTEK010000260.1:0-2718 GCA_964612095.1 uncultured Verrucomicrobiota bacterium | reverse complement strand
ATAAGGGCTCAGCGCTAGCCAGCACTGTTTTTTAACTGTCTATGGGACTACAGTGTTCTGAAATCAAAGATCCTTGAGCAGTTCTGCCTTTTTGACCTCGTATTCAGCATCTGAGACTATCCCTTGATCTTTAAGCTCCTTCAAAGCTTTCAATCGGTCAGCCCCTTTGTTGACTATTACCGGCTGGGAAGTGAATGAGGCAGAAAACGGATTGTTTGAATCGGTAAATACAGAAGGACCGCGTTCTCCGGCTTTGATAAAATTCATATGACAAGTCGAGTTTACCCGTGTTATACGCTCATTAAGACTATCGACAATAACACCAACGGGAGCTCCAAAGAGGAAGATCAAGTTTCCAAAAACCCAAGGCTCCATTTTATACCAGCCATGGATGCTGGTTGGGTCTGGCGAGTACCCTTGTAACTCGAACATAATAAGTGGAGCACCTTTCACCATGGCAGTACATGGCGTTTTGCCCACAACTGCACCTTTCATCCGTACTGTCGCTCCGGGAGGAGTGCTTTCAAAAGAAATTTTTCGTCCTTTGCTTTTTACGATACTTGCGCACCCAGCACCGGAAACCGCCAAAAGAAGAATAAAGGAGATCAAACTCTGTTTTCCAATTGTGCGTATTATTTGCTGTAGATACTGTGTAATGCGTTTATTTGTGCAACACAATCCGATCAATTTTCGGTTTTTTTTCATAGGTGGTAGCCTTTCTTTATTTTCGATTATACAGCTTCACTCTACGAAGACAAAGAGAGACTGGCAAGCCCACAAAAAAACCAATTTATTTCTGTAAATGCTTAAAAGAGCAGTGTTTTTTTTCGTTACTCAAAACAGGGATTTTCGGAAAAAGGAGGTGGGGCCCGTCATTTTCGTCCGTTCTCCCGTCTTCCGGCCTCTGGCTGTTCCCGCCTTGCTATCCTTTTTTTGACTCGGTATTGTGCCTGCAATAAGGAGAGTTATGAAATTCAAAAGTCTGCTGTTGGTATTAGCAACCCTACTGTGTCTTTTAATGCTGACTGGATGTGAAGCCCTCTTAGTGTGATCGAAAGGGGCATCGAAAAGACGAAATGGTCCGCCTAATTCGGCAACTGCCAGTTTTCGGCTGTTTTTCCAAGCATTGGAAATTGCCAGCTCCGTCGCACCACATCAGCTACAGCGCACCGTCAGGCTTTCACGACGACTGCGTTATGGCGCTGGCGCTCGCCAATCACCGCCGATGGGAAACTGAATCCTGCGGCCCCATGATGCCCCCCGCGCCGAAAGGCCGCTTTTCGCCCTTCGCCGCCCAGCCCCGGATCATGGCCGGATGACCTCTAAATAAGTTGCCCCATTTGAACCGCCGCATTAGATTCCTGTCGCTGTTAATTTTCTCAGGAAAAGATCTGATCTGAAGTAAGGCTAATAATCACGTTGGGACACAGATAATAATGGAATACCCACTAGAGTCGTTTTCTTGGGAGGTGCTTTCACCCAGTGTTGCAGTCAAGCGCATGGACAAGTCTGCGTTTCTGCACCACGGCACCGGCATTCCAAAAGAGGTGTCCTTTTTTTTCAATCTTTCACAACACGGGCTTGCAGAACCAAAGCCAGCCTTACTGCTATGCGGTGGACACAAGTTTTCCGCCCACTTCCAGATGGACGCGCAACATTCTCGGTATCGGCTTTTCTGGAAATCTGACTTCTCTGGGGCAATAAAAAACAAATTCCCAGATTTCCACCGGTCGTATTCCAACGGGGCAAAGGAGTTGACGCAAGCGCCCTTGATGCGCTTTGCGAAACTGAGCGACATTCAATACTCAGTTGATCTCATTCTGGCAGATGTGATTCGTACTGATGTGGAAGAAGAGATAAATCAGGAATTTGAATCTCGCCCAGAAGGCGGAGCTAAGCAGTACTACGGGAGACGATACGAAAGAGATCCTGCCAACAGGCGTCAGGCCATTGCATTCCATGGGCTCCGATGTGCAGCATGTGGTTTCGATTTCGAGGAGGCTTATGGTATTCGCGGGTCGGGGTTCATAGAAATCCACCATAACAAACCTCTAGCAGCGACAGGAAATGAACAGCTCGTAGATCCAAAGACAGATCTGGTACCGCTCTGTGCTAACTGCCACCGCATGATACACCGTAACAGAAGCAATGTCATTTCTGTGGAAGACCTGAAGAAGATAGTCAGTGCCGGCGTCGAAGTCAGCCCTGTAAATTAACGACATCCGCCGGGTTGCGGTTTCTCCAATTCCCTCGCAACTGGCACCCGATATACTCTGTCAGATACCACCACGCTTAACGCCGCCGGTTGATTCAGCCTCTTTAAGTAGGGACGCTTTTAACGCTTTGAACGAGCGGGGCGTTTCAACGACTTAACGAGGCACCTATGCGCTACATTTGCTCATCCAAAGACCACGGCTACCGCGACTCAACCAATCCGCTGCGCGGCCTCAACATGACACGCCTTGTCGGCTTACAGGAATCCGGCGAGCGCGGCGACTACGCCGACTTGCAGTGGTTCTACTATTACATGGAACGCTCCGATGCCATGATCCATTCCGTGATCCAGCGCCGCCGCCGGAGCTTTTCAGGTGCATTCCGTGAGAGATGTGGAAGTAGTTTGCGTCTGTTGTTTCAATCCGGCTTATTTTGGTGCGAACACTTGATTTTAAACGTAAAAAAACCGCCCAATCGATTCAGGCGGTTTTTAAAAGCGCCCGT
>CAZTEK010000259.1:0-2731 GCA_964612095.1 uncultured Verrucomicrobiota bacterium | reverse complement strand
CGCGCCGCGACAAGTGGCTTAACCAGTTCCTCATTCTCGCCGCCAAAAAGCTGCACCAGTTTTGGAATATCACCGGCCCAGTTATTCTTCGCCAGCTCTTCTAAAACCATATGACCGAGAGTCCCGAACGACCGCCGGTCGTTGGGGGAAGGCTTTAGGCTTGAGGATTGAGGCTTTAGGAATTCAACTAAACTCGTCACCGGTTTTCGCTCAAGGCCCGTAGGCACTTGAAGCGGTTTAAATTCTACCTCCCCCCTCAAGCCTACAGCCTCAAGCCTCAAGCCTTCGTCTACTTGCGGCAGTTGTGAAAAAACCTTACGGCACAATACTCCGGGATCAGCGCTGTGCAAAAACGCTTCGCTCAACTTCAGCCAGCCTTTGGGATCTTTTGTTCCGGCACCGGAAAGGACGACCAGATCGCGGGCGCGGGTCATCGCCACATAGAAAACATTCGTCAGTTCAAGTTCGCGGACGGCTTTATCGGCGTCGCGCGCCACGTCCCAGCCCGGCGACTTCACCTCTTCACCGGCAAGACCGGAAATTTTCATCTCCAGCCGCCCTTCCGGAGAAAACATCGCGAAGCCCGGATCATTTACGTCGCCGAAACTGATATCCGGCACGAAGCAAACGCGCTTCGTCAGTCCCTTTGCGCTGTGTACCGTCATCAGCGTCACCGCGTTCTGTTCCGGATCGGGCAACAACGCTTCGGCGGCTCCGCTGCGTGGCGGGGTTTTGATATATTTTTCAAACAGCCGCACCACGTCGGGCAAAAGAACCTGTCCGCCGCGCTCGGCGGCACGAATCCAGTCGAGCGCCTTTTTAAAATTAGCCAGCTTCTGCTCACCGCCTGACAGTCCGGCGAGATGCGCATCGAAGGCTGTCTCACGAACCATTTCACGCACCAGCTGTGACGCCAGCTTTTCGCCGGTTTGTTCACGGTAGCGCAACAGCCGTTCCGCCGCTTCCGCGCCGCTTTCAAAAAACTGCTTCCTCAAGATCTCGTGATCGAACGTTTCGCCGTCCCAGCCGAGTTTCACGATCTCATCATCCGTCAGACTGGCAAATGGCGAGCGCAGAAACCCGACCAAAGCCAGATCGTTCGTCGGCTCACAAAGCACCTGCAGGAACAAAAGCAGGTCGCGCACTTCCTGCTGTTCGAATAATGCGTAACCTTTGCCTCCGCTGGTGTAAGGAATCCCTGCATCGCGCAACGCTTTTTCCAGCGCCGACTGGTGCGTTGAGCGTTTCAGTAGAATCAGGATGTCGCCGTAACCAAACGACGCATTTTCAACGAAATCCTTCCCATTGTGTCCAAACTTTGGACGCCATTCATCGCCGCCATCTACCAGCAAGCGGATACGCCGTGCCACCGCCGCCATTTCGTCGTCTGTCGTGCTGTCGTCGTGATCCTGCGTCAAAAACTCAACACACGGACCTTCGCCTTCGAGAACGGTTTGCGATTCAAGCGCGTCGTAATGCGTATAAACTCCACCGAACAGCGCGTTAACCGCATCAATTACCCGCTCTTTACTACGATAACTCGTCTTCAGATCAATCCGCTTATGTCCGCCGCGCTGTGCTATCGCCTTTTCGAGATCGGGCATCACCTGCGGATCAGCGCTACGCCACGCATAGATCGACTGCTTCTTATCGCCGCAGATCACCAAATGCGTCTCTTTACCCCAAAGAGCTTCAATGACATCGCTCTGCACCCGCGAGGTATCCTGCACTTCATCCACGATAATCCAGTCGAACAAATTTTTAAACTTCCCGCCCCGAAGCAGATCGCGCGCCATCAGAAGCTGATCGCCGAAATCTACCGCATCACGCGACCGCTTGGCTTCGGTAAAGCCGCAGGCACAAGCCGACAAACATCGCGCAAACGCTTGGAATTTCCCGATGTTCTGTTCGTAAAAATATTCCGTCAGGAACCGCTCCTGAAGCTCAAACAGCTCATCCGACAAATGTTGCACAGCCTTGATTCGTCCGAACTTCTTTAAGCTATTCAATCCTGCGGGGAATCCGACAAGACATTCATTCAACGCATCAAGCGCATCTAAAACTGTTTTTTGCGACAGTCCTGAACCAGCCAATTCATCCCGAATACGCTCAAAGCTCTGCTTATGAACTGTGCGTTCCGGCGGCGGAAGCATCGCTTCGGCATTGCTCAGATCGAGTCCGCGGCTGGCGGCCTTTTCGAGCAGCGAGCGAATCGTGTTAATCAGGCTGTACGGATTATCCGGCGAGCCGAGAATTGAAACGCCGGAACAAAAATCGCGAAAGTCTACATCCGCGTCCAATGCTTGGAAAATCTCCGCCTTCAAAACTTCATCGAGTAGTGCGTCGCGGGCTTCGTCTTCCAGGGTTTGGAAAGCCGGGGAAAGTCCCAGTTCCAGCGCGTGCTCGCGGAGCAGTCCGGCGCAAAAGGCGTGGATCGTGGAAATGCTGGCGGCAGGCAGCGAGCGCAGAACCCGGCGGGCAGGGTCGGCAAGTTCGTCATCGCTTTTTTCAGCGGCGATCATTTTCTCCGCAACGCGCTGGCGAAGTTCGGCGGCGGCATTATCGGTGAAGGTCATCAGCAGAATCCGGCGCGGATCGATTGGTTTCCGACCGGAAGGCAGATGTTCATGATCCTTTCCCAGCACCAGCGCGGCATACAACTCGGTGACCTGCCAGGTCTTTCCCGTTCCTGCCGATGCATTAAAAATCATATTCATTGCGGCGGATTATG
>CAZTEK010000258.1:0-2742 GCA_964612095.1 uncultured Verrucomicrobiota bacterium | reverse complement strand
GCGCCTGCGTAATGATGAGTTTAAGCAGATATTAACTGAAGCTGGCATTGCTTTTTCGGAACATCCGGAACTTTCCGGTGCGATCTCGGTCGAAGCCGGCACATCGCTCGGTAAACTGGGTCACGGCGGTCAGTATGAGGTGCAGGACATTGCGTCGCAAGCCGTTGCGCGGATTGCTGCACCGGCGTCCGGCTCGGACTGGTGGGATGCTTGCGCGGGTGCGGGCGGAAAAACCGTTCAGTTGGCCGACCTGATTGGCCGCGATGGCAAGGTGCTGGCGACTGATTTACGGACTGAGGCCTTGCATGAGTGTAAAAAACGGGCACATGCCGGCGGGATTTCCAATGTCCGGATGCAGCTGCACGATTTAGCCAAAGACAAACCCTTTACTAAAGAGTTCGATGGCGTATTGGTGGATGCTCCCTGTTCGGGCTGGGGCACATGGAGCCGTAACCCCGATGCCCGCTGGCGGAGTGATCTGCGTGATCCGGCGCAGAAACGGAATTTACAGGTGAGGATGCTCCATAATGCTGCTCAGTGTGTGAAATCCGGCGGCGTGCTGGTGTATGCAGTCTGTACGTTCACCCGCGAGGAAACGGTTGAAGTGATCGAACGCTTCCTGCCGGAGCATCCGGGATTCGTATTGGATCAATTTGCCCACCCGCTGACGGGCGAACCGGTGAATGGTGCGGTGCAAATCTGGCCGTGGGAAGGTCCCGGCGACGGAATGTTTATTGCGCGTTTACGGAAAAGCTAAGGAGTTGGCTTTCCCGTTGACCATCGGAAGGGGCACGGCTATGCTGTGCCCCTATTTTTTATTGTAAAACTAAGGGGTTTGTTATGGCTATGTTGATTACGCGCTTTCATAAACTGATTCAGTCCAAGGTGCTCTGGTATTTCATTCTTGGAGTAATCGTGGTTTCTTTCGTCGGTTTTTTTATGCCGACGAATCGTGCGGGAGCTCGGACGCATGAGGTTCCGCCCGTTGGTGAAGTGTTTGGCAAAAAAATATCACAGGACGAATACCGCCTCGCTTATCATAACACCTATCTCTGGTACATTCTCTCTTCAGGCCGGATGATTCCTATGACCGATGAGTTGACTGCGGAGCTTCGTAAAGAAGCTTGGCAGCGTGTTGCTATTCTACGTAAAGCCCATGCCGACAAGGTGTTGGTGGCTGATAAGGAAGTGATACAACAGTTGCAGTCCCTGCCGCTTTTTCATGCGCAAAATGGAGCCTTTGACGGTAATATCTATAAAGCCGTTTTAAAACAGCTCAATCTTACGCCGCGGCAGGCTGAAGAGCTTTTCCGTGAACAGATTGCCATCTATAAATTGATGTATCGCCCGGCGCAGGCTGCGCTGATTTCACCTTATGAGCTGACGCGCGCTTATCATCTTTATACGGACCGCTTCGTGCTCGACTATGTTGTGGTGCCGCGCTCACAAGTTGAAAAAACCGTCACGGTTTCCAAGGAAGCCGCGCAAGCCCTGTTTGCTCAGAACCCGGAAGCGTTTCGTATGCCAGCCAAAGTGCGGGTTTCTTACGTTGAATTTGCGGTTAGTAATTTCATGGCAAAAGCCGAAGTTCCGGAAGGGGCGGCCTTGCAGGTTTACAATCGTAACATCGAAACCTATCGCGTCGAGAACACGAATGAAAACGCGGTGGTAGAATATAAGCCCTTTGAGAAGGTTGAAGGTGAAATCACCAAACAGCTTAAGCAGGCTGTTGCTCGCAAACTGGCCGTTGAAAAGGCAACTGAGTTTGTCGTTGAGGTTTCACCTAAAGCTGAAGGTGGCCAGCCAGATTTCGTTGGAGCCGCTGCGACGGTCGGTCTAAAAATTAAAACCCTGCCCGCTTTTGGTTTGAACGAAGAACTTAAGGGGATCGACAAAACAGCACCCTTCCGTCAGGCGGCGTTCAGTCTGGAGAATGATTCTTATACTTCCTTCAGCGATGCAATCATCGGCAAAGACACCGTTTACGTTCTTTCGTTGAACCAGAAGATGCCTTCATTCCTCCCTTCATTTGATGCGGTCGAAAAACAAGTGATGGACGCGGCGCGCGAACAGGCTGTTGCTAGAGCGCTGGCTGAACATGCTGTTGAAGTCGAAACCAAGGTGAAGACAGCGCTGGCTTCTGGTGTAGGCTTTAAAGAGGCGGTTAAGCCGCTCGGACTCAAAGTGCAAACAACGTCCGAATTTGATATCTCAACCGAACTCAAAGATAAATACGCCAGCACGCTTACTGCAATTTGTCTTAATGTGCAGAAGGGGGAACTCTGTAAGCCTGCGCCGGTTGAAGGCGGTGTGTTGTTTGCCTTTGTAGCGGAACGCAAGTCGACCGACGTAGCTTCCGGTTTGCCGGCCATCCGGCAGGAACTGGTTGCCGGACTGTCTCGTAACCGTGCTCAGCGTTTGGCATCTTCCTGGCAGGCATCGCTTTTAAGTGAAGGCAACTTCAAAGAGATACATCGTCAGTCTGCGGAATAAAACACGCGAGCATTTAACGATTCAAACACCGTAACCCGCCCCGGTCTGCGACCACCCCTCCGAAGGAGGGGAATTTGCAAAATCCCCTCCACTGGAGGGGTGCCCAGAGGGCGGGGTGGGTTTCTGACGTATTGAGGACATCTCAATCGTTACGTGCTCTAAGAGGCGCGGGCCGGTGTGTTGTAGAAGCCGTTTATTCGCCGTTTCGTAAATTGCCCTGATGGCGATTTGTTGTTCATTGAAGGATGC
>CAZTEK010000257.1:0-2742 GCA_964612095.1 uncultured Verrucomicrobiota bacterium | reverse complement strand
CTATGAAAGTTGTCATTGCAGAAAAGCCGTCGGTTGCCCGCGAAATCGCGGCGGTGCTGAATATTACCGGGAAGAAGAACGGCTACATCGAAGGGCGTGGCTGCGCCATCACCTGGGCGTTCGGCCATCTGGTTACTTTGCAGGAACCGGGTGAATACGATCCGGCGTTGCAACGCTGGTCGCTCGAAACGCTGCCGTTTATTCCAGACGAGTTTAAACTCAAACTAATCGGCAACCGTGGCGTGGACGACCAGTTTCAGGTGATCAAAACGCTCTGCGAACAGGCCGAAGAAATTGTCTGCGCGACCGATGCCGGGCGGGAAGGGGAGCTCATCTTCCGCTACATTCTCGCGCTGAGCGGTTGCGAAGAGAAACCGATCCGCCGCCTCTGGCTTAACTCGCTCACGCCCGACGCCATCAAGGAAGCCTTCAAGAATCTGAAGGACGGCCACGAATACGATCCGCTCTACGCGGCGGCGCGCTGCCGCAGCGAGTCCGACTGGATCGTCGGTCTCAATGCCACACGCTATTACACCGTCCGGCACGGACGTTTCGGCGGCGGAACCGACCGCGTGCTCTGGAGTATCGGCCGCGTGCAGACGCCGGTGCTGGCGATGATCGTTGAGCGCGACGACACCATCGATCAGTTCCGCTCACAGCCGTTCTGGGAACTGACGACCAAATATCGCGAGGCGGTTTTTAAATATACCGGCAAACGGTTTGAACAGCCGGAAGCGGCGCAGGTGCTGTTGAATAAAATCCTTGGCCAGCCGTTTGAAATCACCGGCATCGACGGCAAAGAGAAAAAAGAACCGCCGCCGCAACTGTTCGACCTCACCACGCTTCAGCGCGACGTGAACAAGATGCACGGCCTTTCCGCCGCCGATACGCTGGCCGCCACGCAGAACCTCTACGAATCGAAGCTCGTCACCTATCCGCGTACCGACTCGCGCTATCTCAACAAAGATATGAAACCGCGCATCCCGGCGATTTTCCAAGGCTTGGAAAAAATCTATTCCGCACAGATCGCACCGCTCAATCTAGCGAAACTGCCGTTCACCGCACGGATTGTTGACGATAAAAAAGTAACCGATCACCACGCCATCATTCCCACCGGCGTCGAGCCGCGCGGCCTCGGCGCGAACGAACAGCTGGTGTACGACGCGATTGTCATCCAGTTTATCGCCGCCTTTTATCCGGCCTGCCGCAAAATGCTCACCACCGTGGACGGCGTCAGTAACGAGGTTCCGTTTCAGGCCAAAGGAACGCAGATTCTTGAGCCCGGCTGGAGCGCGCTGTTTCCGAAAAAGAAAAAGAAGACCGATGACGAGGAAGAAGATCAGGCATTGCCTGTTTTCGAAAAAGGGGAAACCGGTCCGCACGAACCGTTTCTGCGCGAAGGAAAAACCAATCCGCCCAAACATTTTACGGAAAACTCACTACTCGGCGCGATGGAAGCCGCCGGGAAATTTGTTGAAGACGACGCCTTGCGCGAAGCGCTCAAAGAGCGCGGTATCGGCACGCCCGCCACCCGCGCGGCGATTATTGAAACGCTGCTTTCGCGCAACTACATCCGGCGTGAGAAAAAGCTATTGCTGGCCACCGACATGGGGCGTTGCCTGATTGCGCTCATTCGCGACCCGCTATTGAAGTCGCCCGAAATGACTGGCGAGTGGGAAGAAAAGCTCAAACAGATCGAACGGCAGAAACTCGATGCCGGCGAATTCATGAAGGGCATCTGCGGCTACATTCGCGGACTGATCCAAACCAGCGCCTCCGGAAAACTTGACGCCTCGCGCATCGGCAGTTGTCCGTTGTGTGGAAAAGAAGTCATCAAAGGTCGCACCGCCTACGGTTGCTCCGGCTGGAAAGAAGGCTGCGCGTATGTTCTTTCGCCGGACTACAAAGGACTCTCGCTCACGCCGAACCAGATTCAGGTTTTACTGCAACTCCGCATTCTGCCGCATCCGGTGCAGATCAACGGCGAGCCGCGACTGCTCATTCTTTCTACACAGGGCGGAGTCATGGATTTACATTTACCTTCCGCGGATCGACAGAAAAAAGAGGCCAAGTAATAATCGACTTATTTTTCTTCGTCATCAGCATCCGCTGGATTGCGGTAGTTTTTATCGTTACGGCGGAGGCCGTGGACGGCGTCTTTGGCTTTGTTGGCGGAGTGTTTGATGAGGTCGGCGGATTGAGAAACGGCGTCGAGTGCTTTTTCTGCCGAATAGGCGACGGCATCGATGGCCACGTCTTTCGCTTTGCCGATCGAGGAGATAACGGCTCCGTTGAATCCGTAAATATCGCGGGCCATGCGCAGCGGATTGGTGATGAAGATATGCGAGAGGGTTTTTACAACCGTCATATCCGTTTCGACGCTCTTTAATTTTTTAGCCAGCGGTAGCGCCACGAACCAGATCAAGCTCGCGTGCAGAATGAGTAGCAGATGCAAATAGGTAAATGCAGTGCCGTGGTAGAGGGTCAGTTGCATGGGGTGGAGTTCCAGCAGATCCTTGATCCAGCCCGCGATTAGTGGCGCGGTGGCGGAGGCGGCACCAATCAAAAACCAGTGCATGGCCATGGCGATGGTCCGTCCGTCACGCGGAACGATGGAGGTGAGCATGTTGAGTTGATACATGCCCACGGCCGTATAAACACTGCCGGCCAGCAGCGAATTGCATGCAATCAAAAACACAAAGCGCGGGAAGGTACTGGCGCCCAGAAATGGGAAAACCAGAG
>CAZTEK010000256.1:0-2750 GCA_964612095.1 uncultured Verrucomicrobiota bacterium | reverse complement strand
TTGTAATCATCGTGCGGGAGAGTACGCATAAAAACAGCGTAATACACGAAAAAAAAGGCCAGCGGGAGAACGTCCCTTTTCTATGTTTCTGAAAAATATCTCAAAACGCTCGCCGTCGGGTATAATTGAAGAGAATTTCGCGCGTGCATTCATTTCTGCACCTTGCAAATTATAATAAGTCGCTGGAATTTTACGACGCTCATTTTCTTCGCACCTCGACGCTGTTAACAGAACCGCGCAAATACGGCTTCAGTCCGTTAGTTGTTAATAGCTGCTCTGCATGGGCGTCACCCTTGAGGTGTATATTGAAAAACAAAAGAGTGGCCGCTTTGGTTGTTGGCTGAACTTCGTTTCGTGTTGCTGAACGGAGGCCGTGCTGTTCGGCGCCTTCTGAGTCGGTGAAGTCAAGATGGTGCGCGTTGGCCAGCCAAATGAACTTGTTGCGGCCCTGGCTTTCCGGCCAGAGCGCGAACGATTGGTAGCGATTTAGGGGCGGAAGACCACCCTGTTGTTTGTCTTCAGTTCCTGAAATTGCAAGCAGAGGTGTTCTTAAGGAGGCAAAGCTTTCGCGAATAAAAAACGGTTCGTCTGCGCCTTGGGGTGAAAGCGCAACACCGCATGTAACGCGGGTGTCGTGCAGGTCTGGTCCGAGCCCTTTGCCGGGCGGTACAGAGGGCTCCAGCCAGTCCAGCGCCGGTCTCATGCCGCAAACTGCCATAGTTGTGAAAGCGCCGAAAGAATGCCCTATAACACCGATACGCTTCAGATCAAAACGTCCGCGCAGCTTTTCATGGGATTCGTTCCATTCGGTTGCGCGGTCAATCGCGAAACTTACATCTTCAGGACGACCCAGCACCTCATTGGCATCGCGAATCATCCGGTTAATGTTGTCCATCAGTCTTATTCCCTGCTTCATGCGATCCGTATTGCTTCCGACATGCTCCAGGCAAAGTACCATATAACCATGCGAAGCCAGATGTTGAGCCTGTGCGTAATGTGTATCCCAATTACCACCCGCACCATGAGAAACGATCACGATTGGGAAAGGTCCGGTTCCGGCCGGAGCGTGTATTTTGATTGGTACCTTTCTTTCATTCTTATCCGGAGTGCTTTGCGAAAACAAATCGCGTAGCGGACGGCGATGCCGGGGCGAATCATTCTTATCCGGAGTGCTTTGCGAAAACAAATCGCGTAGCGGACGGCGATGCTGGGGCGAAGTCTCAATGCTGGGACGATTGGTGTCAGAAAGGTTGGCGAACTCATATGTTTCCACGGTCAGTACGCCGCGAGTAGAAAGGTCTCCGGATGATGGGGTGAGCGTATTCTCGGCACAGAGATACGCGTTGTAAAAAACTGTGCAGATCAGAACCACTCTTCTTTTTATCGAGCCCTGATTCATATTGAAGTCTCCTGTGCGTATGCCGTGAGAAAATCCACCACGGTTTGTATTTATCATTCGCTTTCGATTTTATAGAAAACTTTTTCCCATTGATTGCTGAGGGGCTCCGTCCAATTAGTTTGACCGGATGTCGCGGTGAAAGTGCATGCCGTTGACCATACTGGGGAAAGCAAGTCGTAGCAGCGCAACACACGATTTGTGGCTGTTTCTGTCAGATTGGAGATGGCGAACGACATGGTACCGGTTGCGATTGCGGCACTGGATATGAAGGCGGGCGGAGGCACGGTGCTGTAAAGCAGCAAGTAATCCCAGGTAGCTTTGAGCACAGGAGTTTTGCCATCTGGCTGGTATGGGATGGCCGTATCAACAACCGGCATGCCGTGGTAGCTGGTCGGAGCATTGGTTGAGGGTTCGAGGTTGGTCGAAAGAAAATGGCGTCCGTAGAAGTTGGTTGAATCCGACGTTTCAACCTGAACGCAGGCCCCGTAATGGTCGATTCCGAGCGCCGATGCCGCCGCCAGCATATTGGTGAACGGAAGAAACTGGTCGCGTTCATGGGCAAGCATAAACCAGCGGTTCAGCGGGGTTTGCGAGGAGGTTGACATCCAGTTATAAGGCCTATTTCCAAACTGCCACCAGTCCATGTCGGTGAACATCACGCATCGGTTTACGAAGCGGGTCTTAGCCATCATGCCCGCCATACCGGCACCTTGCGAGTGGCCGCAAAGGATGATTTTGTTCCAGAGCACGGTGTCGTCGGCAAAGAACTGATTCCACCCTTTGTCCGGCTTATTCGTGTGGAGGTATTGGAGTGCCTTGATTAAGCGGTTTTCAATGCTGTTGATGCGATCCACCTCTAAAAAGCTGACGCGGTTCGTGCCGTCGATGACTTCCAGCCGCGCATTGCCTGCCGCGTCGGGATCCAGCGGTGCGTTTTGCACGCATAGTTCATTGATGGCGGATCCGTTCGGATACATAAGTCCCAGTGCGTTAAAGCCGAGACTCGCGGCGTTTCTGATGAATTCTGAGTAGTTGAACGGTACAGCCCCGGTGCCCGGCAGAAAAACAACCAGCAGGCCTTGCTGCGTCACAGCCGGATCAACTGCGGCGTAGTGGCGGTCATTGAAGTTTGTTATAGATGGGTCGGTTACGCTGGGTTTGAAAAAGGCAATATCCAGCGCTGCGGATACTGGCAGGTCTGTCGCCATCCACAGCGCTACGGTTAACAGAAAAATGACCGATCGAAACATCATGTTGAATGAAAGCCAACTTAGGGTTACGTAGTGATTTGAATTCTAAAGGGCGTTGATCTTATTGAACGGATATGTGCCTGTCAAATTGGTTTGCAGGT
>CAZTEK010000255.1:0-2753 GCA_964612095.1 uncultured Verrucomicrobiota bacterium | reverse complement strand
TGGTTGCTCGATCAGGCGTGGCGGAGCTCCGGGGCGGGGGATTTTTCGCAGTGGTTGAATGCAAGCAGTAAAATTTTGATCCATTCCGGCGGGGAGAGTCGTCGGCTTCCGGCGTATGCGGCCCCTGGGAAGCTGTTTATGCCCGTGCCGGCGTTGCGCTGGAAGTATGGTCAGCGGATCGATCAGATGCTGTTGGATTTGCAGGAGCCTTTCCTTCATCGGGTTGCCGCGCAGGCGGCAGGCCCCCGTGTGATGATTGCCAGCGGCGATGTGCTGCTTGAGGGGGAGACCGGGCCGATCCCGGATGCGGATGTGGTTTTGCTGGGGATGTGGACGACGCCGGAACAGGCGGCTCATTTCGGGGTGATGTTTTGCGACCGCGATAATCCCGGCAGGCTGATTAAGTTTTTGCAGAAGCCGTCTTCTGCGCGTACTCGCGAGCTTTCCCGCGAGCATCTTTTTCTGATTGATGTCGGTGTCTGGCTGTTGAGTGAGCGGGCTGTTCACTGTTTGATGGCCCGGTGCGGGCGGGACGAAGCGCGGCAGGGGTTTACCGGCGGTCTGCCGGAGACCTACGATCTGTACGGTGAGTGGGCGTTGCATCTCGGGGCCTCTCCTGAAAAGAGTGCCGCAGATATTTCTTCGCTTTCGGTGGCGGTTGTGCCGGTTGCCGGTGGTGAATTTTACCATTTCGGACGGAGCGCGGATATTATTGAGTCGGCTTATGCCCTGCAAAATAAAGTGCTGGATCAAACCCGGCTGGGAGCGGTTCCATCTCTGGGACAGCCTCGGCAGTTTGTCCTGAACTCGGTTTTTGATGCGCGGCGAAGTTCGGCCAATGAGCAGCTTTGGATTGAAAATAGTTTTATTCCGCATAGCTGGGAGTTGAAGAGGCGGCATGTTCTGACGGGAATTCCGGAAAATGACTGGGGACTTTCGCTGGCAGAGGGACAGTGTCTGGATGTGGTGCCGCTGGATGGCGGCGGGCGGGCGGTCCGTTTTTACGGATTTGACGATCCGTCCCGCGGAGCACCCGGCGCGGAGGGGACCCTCTGGATGGGCCGTCCCGCAGCAGAGTGGTTCCGGGCGCGTGATCTTTCGTTTGAAGAGGCAGGCGTGGATGCGGCTGGGGATATCCAGACGGCTCCGCTGTTTCCGGTGATTGGAAAAGAAGAGCCGGACGGGACGTTTTTGCAGTGGCTGTTGTCGGAAAAGCCGGAGAGAAACCCGGCGTTTAAGGAGCGTTGGTTGCGCTCGGCGCGGCGCTCGGCGCGGGAGCTGGGCCAGCAGGCCGATCTCAAAGCGCTGTATGCGCAGCGGAAGGTTTTTTGTCATCGGGCTCTGCCGATTATGGCGCGGCATGGCGCGTCGAGTCTGTTTTATAAACTCGATATCAGTTCGACCGCTGCGGAATACGCACAGGCGGGGTTGCCGTTGATTCCTGAAGGGGAGATTAATTGGTGCGGCGACCGGATTCTGCCGATTCATGATCAGATGTTCCGCTCATCGGTGTTGCGATTGCGAGGGGATGCCGAGGCATCCGAGGCGTGCCGGAGGCGTTCGTTTGATCTGCTGGGCGATTTGTTCGTCGAGCCGTTGCATGCGAAGCCGGTTACGCCGGTTTGTTCCGTGCTGGAGGATCAGATTGTTTGGGCCCGCAGTCCGGCCCGTATTGATTTGGCGGGGGGCTGGAGCGATACGCCCCCATACTGCCTGGAGCACGGCGGGTCGGTGTTTAATATGGCGGTTAATCTGAACGGACAGCCGCCGATTCAGGTGTTCGTCCGGCGACTGCGGGAACCGGAACTGGTGATCCGTTCGATCGATCTGGGGCTGAAAGAGGAGCTCAGGAGCTACGCCGATGTCGGCTGCTGGAGAGGGTTAGACTCCGGTTTTTCGATTGCGCGTGCAGCGTTTGCACTGGCCGGGTTTCATCCGGATTTCAACGGCGGACGGTTCGGCAGTCTCAAGGATCAGCTGGCCGCTTTCGGGGGTGGACTGGAGATCTCGCTGCTGGCGGCCCTGCCGAAAGGGTCGGGCATGGGGACCAGCAGTATCCTTGCCGGGACCTTGTTGGGTGGATTATCGGATTTTTGCGGACTCGGTTGGGATTGCATCGAAATCGCACGGCGGGTCAGTGCGCTGGAGCAGATGCTCGGTAGCGGTGGCGGCTGGCAGGATCAGTATGGCGGATTGCTGCGCGGGGCTAAGTTAATCGAGACGCGCCCCGGCCTTTCGCAGGATGCCGTTGTGCGCTGGACTCCGGGAGACTTTTTTGATGAGGCCGTGCAGAGCGGGCGGATGCTTTTGTATTACACCGGGATTACGCGGGTGGCACATAATGTTCTGGGAGAAATTGTTCGTAATCTGTTCCTGAATCACGCCGGAGTACTGGAGCGGATTGCGGCCATCGCCGAGAATGGACATCGTGCCTTTGCGGCGGTTCAGCGGTACGACTGGGTAGGCTTTGTTGAGGTGATCCGGAGGAGCTGGGAGCTCAATCAGGCACTGGATGCCGGGACGAATCCGCCTGAGGTGCAGGCGGTGCTTCGCAGGATTGAGGGAGAATATGCGGCCCTTAAGCTGGCAGGAGCCGGCGGCGGAGGTTACATGCTGATTCTTACCGCTGATCGTGAGGCCTCTCAACGGATTCGACAACGGCTCTCTGATAATCCGCCGGGGTCTCGGGCCCGGTTTGTGGATTTGCAGCTTTCTTCGACCGGGTTGCAGGTTTCGCGGAGTTGAGACGCGGG
>CAZTEK010000254.1:0-2760 GCA_964612095.1 uncultured Verrucomicrobiota bacterium | reverse complement strand
CAATTCTCCTGCTGGACTTGCTTTTAGCTTTCGACTGGTGCAGAAGCTTCAACCCACTCAAGGATAACCATTTCAGAAGCATCACTCATCCGCGGGCCTAGCTTGGTGATCCGCGTGTAACCGCCAGCACGACTGGCAAATCCAGGCGCGATTTCGTCGAACAACACTTTAACCTGTGCGGGCTGCTTAATCGTAGCAAGAGCCTGACGGCGAGCCGCTAGCGTACCATTCTTGCCAAGGGTAACCATTTTCTCAGCAAGCGAACGCGTCGCTTTAGCTTTGGCAATAGTGGTTTTAATGCGGCGTTCGGCGATCAGACTACAAACCTGATTGGCCAACATCGCATCGCGATGCGCACCAGTACGTCCGAGTTTAACTGTTTTTTTAAGATGTCTCATGATGAACCTCGTTTAATAAATCTATTCAATTTCTTTAGCTGGCGGCTTGAGCAGGTCGGCATCAAATGTCATGCCAAGCGACAGGCCCATATCCACAATCTTCTGCTTAATCTCATTCAACGACTTCTTACCGAAGTTGCGATACTTGAGCATTTCAGCTTCCGTTTTCTGTGCCAATTCACCGACCGTGGTGATGTTGGCATTGTTCAAACAGTTGGCAGCACGAACACTCAGTTCAATTTCGTTGACGCTGATATTGAGCTTGCGCCGCAGATCTTCTTTTTCGATATCAATCTGTTTTTCGCTGGCTTCGAATTCAATCAGGTCTTTGTCATAGCTGACGAAAATATCGAGGTGATGACGCAAAATGGCCGCAGACATCGTCAGCGCATCATCCGGCGTTACACGGCCATCGGTCCAAATTTCGATAACGAGCTGGTCATAATCGGTACGGCGTCCAACGCGGCAGGAGCCGACATCGTATTTCACACGGGAAACTGGAGAGAAAAGCGAGTCAATCGGAACAACACCAATTTCCTGCTCAGCTTTCTTATTGCCTTCCGCTGGGCAGTAACCACGACCAACGCGGGTTTCAATTTCGACTTCGAATTTACCATTAGTATCAAGCGTAGCAATGTGATGATCCGGATTGATCACTTGAATGCTGTCATTGCACTGAATGTCTGCCGCAGTAACTTCGCCTGGACCTTTTACGCTGATTTTCAAACGCTGAGGTTCACGAGTATAAGATTTAAATAGAACCTTTTTCAGATTCAAAACGATATCCGTTACATCTTCAACAACGCCCGGCAAGTTGCAAAATTCGTGCGGAGCACCTTGAATTTTAACGGACGAGATCGCCGTGCCTTCCAACGAGGATAGCAACACGCGACGCATGGAGTTACCGATTGTGCGGCCATAGCCGGCTTCAAACGGTTCGGCAATAAACTTGCCGTAAGTGGCGGTGGATGCGGCTTCGTCTTTGACGACCCGCTTGGGCATTTCGAAACGACCTAATCTGATGGGCATTGTCTTCTCCTCCCAGAACCGGGCATTAACCGATTCATATGGTTTTGATTTACTTTAATCCGTTAAACGCGCCGTTGTTTTCTTGGGCGGCAACCGTTATGCGGAACTGGCGTTGTATCTTTAATAGCTGAAACGCGAAGTCCAGCAGCCTGAATCGCACGCACAGCCGACTCGCGACCTGCGCCAGGACCCTGCACCCGAACTTCTACTTCATTCATTCCGTGTCCAATGGCAGCACGTGCAGCTTCTTGCGCTACCGTCGTGGCGGCGAAAGCGGTGCTCTTGCGAGAACCTTTGAACCCGCAACGACCTGCGCTGCTCCATGAAATAACCTGTCCCTTCATATCGGTGAGCGACACGATGCAGTTATTAAAAGTTGTTTTGATGAACGCAATGCCGTACGGCACGTTTTTTGCACCTTTTGCACGACGCTTCGGCTTGCCGTCATCTTCAGGAGCCGTCTCAATCTGCGCGAAAATATCCTTCTGCCGTGACGGCTTTTTGGTTTCCGCAACAACGGCTTCCGCCATTTCGACGACTTCTTCTACAGGTTTGGTTTCTTCTGCCATGAATCGAATCCTCAGTTAAATTTTATTTCTTTCCAGCTGGAGCTTTTGCAGCCGGCGTTGTCGTCTTAGCCGCTGAACGGGCTTCTTTGCCACGAACCGCACCAACAGTACGGCGAGCACCCTTACGAGTACGGGCATTGGTCTTCGTACGCTGACCACGAACTGGCAGACCGCGACGGTGACGGGTGCCACGATAGCTATTGATTGAAATCAGACGGCGAATATTCTGTCCGATTTCGCGGCGAAGATCCCCTTCAATCGTATAGTCCGCACGAACCACGGCTGTGAGTTTAGTAATATCTTCGTCAGTCAGATCATCAGCCTTTTTGGCTGGATCCAAACCGGCTTTTGCAATCACTTCACGAGAAGTGGTTAGGCCGAGGCCGTATATATAAGTCAGAGCGTATTCGAGACGCTTTCTGCCGGGAATATCAACACCAAGTATGCGAGGCATAATGAAACTGCTCCTTCTTTAACCCTGACGCTGTTTGTGTCGCGGGTTGCGTTTGTTAATTACATAAACGCGCCCTTTACGACGGACAATAACATCGTCAGCGCTGATTTTTTTTACCGATGCCTTAACCTTCATAGTTCACCTAAATAATAATCTGCCCTACACTCATGTTGTAAGGCGACATTTCCACCTTCACTAAATCGCCGTTTCCCGGCACTCTTTTCTCTCGATCCCGCACCGCAATATAGGCTGTGAACCGATGTCCATTGCCCAATACGGCGCGAAAAGCGTGATTATCTATCACGGCCTC
>CAZTEK010000253.1:0-2762 GCA_964612095.1 uncultured Verrucomicrobiota bacterium | reverse complement strand
ATGGTTTTCTCTTTGGCTTGAGCTTCAGTACATTCACCGCGCAAAACAGCAAAGGCTTCAGCATAACCGATGGCGTGTTGCGCGGTCGAAGAAAGTTTGAGACCAGCGAGATTACGTGCTTCTTCCAGTAATCCGCCCGCGTACATTTTCTTAACCCGATCCGCAATACGCTCATGCAATACATCGCGCTCAACGTGCAAACCGATCACAACCGGCATTTCAGTTTTCCAACGATCGGAAAACTTGCGACCTTCCAGTAATCGGATTAGACGGCGCGGATTTTCCTTATCGGCGAGCAAGTCATACGCTTCAGGTGCGATGCAACGCGCCTCAGATTGTAATTCAGCAAGCGTCATCTTCTCGGTCCGCTCACGGAGTGCTTCATCAGCGGTCGGCACGTCGTCGAGTCCCTGCAAAAGACATTTCACATAGAGTCCGGTGCCACCGACAACAATCGGTGGTTTTTCCAAGCTTTGGAACGCAGGCTTCACCGCATTAAGCCAAGTACCGACGCTGAACATCTCCGTCGGGTCAGCTAAATCAACACCAAAGGTTTTGACGCGCGCCCGTTCTTCCAGCGATGGCTTGGCGGTACCAATGTCCATTCCACGGTAAATATTCATGGAATCGGCAGAAATGATAGATGCGCCGGTCTGTTCGGCAAGGAGCTGAGCCACAGCGCTTTTCCCCGACGCCGTCGGCCCAATAAGCACAAATGCGCTGGGACTATTTAGATTCATTAGTGACGTTTTTCAACGGATGGCGGGTATGCCAGAGCGAAGAAAGCAGGTAGATACCAACGGCAGTACAAATGGCAGAATCGGCCACATTAAAAGAAGGCCAGTGGTACGGGCCGACATAAAAATCAAGAAAGTCGGTGACCCAGCCGACACGAATACGATCAATCAGGTTGCCGCAAATTCCACCAACCATCAGGCCGAGCGCAATACGGTGGTCGACCGTCGGGTTGAGCACTTTGCGATGATGGACAGCCAATAGAATAAGCACAGCGATAGAAAGAATCACCAGCAACGCCTGCTGTCCACCGAACAAGCCCCACGCTGCGCCTTCGTTACGAACATAAACGAGATTGAAAAAACTAGGGATGACCACCTGCGGGTCGCCGCCATAAATGTAAGCTGTGCGTACCCACAACTTGGTAAACTGATCGAGCAGAACAACGATCAGACCCAAAATGAGTACCCACATAAAACCTCCTCAGCTACGCATGGTGCCGCCGAAGGGGCGATAGTGAGCACGACCTTTTTCGAGTTCAGACTGCGCACGCACCGTAAAACGCACGTATGGCAAAGCCTGCAGACGTTCAATATTAATTGGCTGACTGGTCAGTTCGCAAATCCCGTAGGTGCCCTTTTCAATACGACGTAATGCCGCATCAATTTCAAACAGCACTTCCTGTTCGCTACCCATCATATTGAGTTCCATTTCACGGTCAAACGTGTCGGTGCCTTGATCGGATAGCGATGGATCGCGCTGATTAGCTTCAAGATTGTCGCGTGACAACGTAGTATATTCGCCAGAAACGCGCTCACGAAGGGTTAGTAGAAGATCTTTAAAATCACGAACTTCTTTGGCTGTCAGCTTTCTTCCAACAGGTAAAGCGTGTGCTGGAGTAACCGGCTTATGCACATGAACTGGAAGCACTTTTTTGACTTCTTTCTTTACGACGACAGCAATTTTCTTTACCGGAGCCCTTACAACGGCGGCTTTCTTTACCGAAGCCTTTACAACGGCAGTTTTCTTTACCGGAGCCTTTACAACGGCGGCTTTTTTTACAGCCTTTTTAGCTGGTGCTTTTTCAACGGCCTTTTTAACCGTCGACTTCTTAGAAACCTTTTTTGAAACCATTCGCAAAGCCCTTCCGTTACCAAAAAATACTATATTAGCTGGAAAATGAGGGGTGCTTTTAGCACGGCATTGACAAAGGTGTCAATCGGCATCCCAGTCTAATTGCAATAAGTTGTTAAACCATCCCACGACACCTCAATCCCTGCGGGCAATGTCGCTTGGAGTGTATCATGGTCTGAGTGGTGCGTCAGATGGGTCAAGAACGATCTTTTTGCACCGATCCGCAACAAATTTTCAACACACTCCTCAATCGAAAAATGCGTTGCATGCTTTCCGGGTCGCAACCCGTCGAGAACCATCACATCCAGATTTTCCAGCCATTGGAAACTGCCTTCAGGAATGCCGGAGCAATCGGGAATATACGCCAGCCGGCCACCGTCCGCTTCAACCAAAAATCCGTAAACAGCTTCGTCGCCGTGCATAACCGGAACCGGTGTCACCCGCGCACTGCCCATATCGACAGGCTTAATCATTTCCGTAAAAATAACACGCGGCACTCCGCCAAACGAATGACTCGGCTTGTCAACATAATCAAACTTGGTTCGCATCGAAGCGATGGTTTCTGGTGAGCCGTAGACGTGAATATGTTCCCGCTGCATATCGCTAAACCGACGAACATCGTCAAAACCGAAAATATGATCGGCGTGCGGATGAGTGATAAAAACCGCATCCACCCGCTCCACGCCGAACGTCAGCACCTGATCGCGCAAATCCGGCGGCGTATCAAACAGCAGGGACTTCCCGCCCGCCTGAACATACAGACTGCAACGGCGACGCTTATTCTTCGGATTATCCGACTGACAGACCGCACAACGGCATCCAATCATTGGAACGCCATGCGAAGTACCCGTACCGAGAAACGTGACTTTCATGACAACCGTTTAACTTCCAAG
>CAZTEK010000252.1:0-2773 GCA_964612095.1 uncultured Verrucomicrobiota bacterium | reverse complement strand
ATGATGATGAGGTCAAATTCGCCTTCGGCGCATTTGACAGAGGTCAGAGGTCGGAGGTCAGAGATCGGCGCTTTGACGGAAGGTGCCGGAGCAGCAACAGGTTTACTGACCTCTGTCTTCTGACTTCTGACCTCTGAAGATGTTTCGGGGCGCAGCCCCGAAATATCTTCACCGGCCTTGCCGATGGCGGCGATGACTTTCAGAACGGGCACGTCCGCGCCAGCTTCATAAAACATTCCAAGAACGGTTCCCGCCGCAGGAGCCGGAACTTCAAAGGTGGCTTTATCGGTCTCGACTTCGCACAGGGCCTGCCCTTCAGCAACCTTGTCGCCTTGTTTTACTTTCCAGCCAACGATGATGCAGGACTCAACCGATTGACCCTGCCGCGGCATTAAAACTTCTGTAGCCATTCTGTTTCTCCTTTTAGTCGAAAAATATCGAATATTGAACAAGGAACTCCGAATTACGAAGTATCAGCCGTTCCTCAAGATCAATTTTCCCGTCTTTCGACATTCGATATTCCTTGTTCGTTATTCTGCGGTTTATTAGCGCACCAGCAACACGTCGAACGCAGCCAGGTTCTGACGCAAGGCCGCCAGGAACTTAGAGGCGGGAGCGCCATCGGCCGCACAGTGGTCAAACGTCAGCGAGAGTCCGATGTGCGGAATAAATTCCACGCCGCCGTCTTTTTTCATGACTGGTTTCGGCTGAACCGAGCAGACGCCCAGAATACCGACTTCCGGCGCATTCAGTACCGGCGTAAAGCTTTCAATGCCCATCGCACCGAGATTGGTGACGGTAAAGGTTCCGCCCTTCAGTTCATCCGGTTCAATCGTGCCTTTGATACAAGCGGAACCGAGCCGCTTGGCTTCGGCAGAAATCTGCTTAAGCGTCAGCCGGTTGGCGAAACGAATTACCGGAACCATCAGGCCGCGCGGTGTATCCACCGCAAAGCCGAGGTGTACATCGCTGAACTGCATAATTTTGCTGACGAGCCAGTGGGCGTTGAGTTCGGGGAAATCAACCAACGTACGGACCGTAGCGAACAGCACCACATCATTGAGCGTAATGCCACCGACACCGACCTCTTCGGGCGCCGCTTTACAGCGGGCGCGGAAATCGAGCATGGTGCGGGCGTCGGCCGACGTATTCATCGTCAGTTGCGCGGTGTTCTGCAACGACGCCAGCATGCGCCCGGCAACCACTTTGCGTACACCCTTGACGGCGATTTCTTTGGTCTCGCCGGGGAAATCGAGCGCCTTGAGCGCGGTAGAAATGTTCTGCGGAGCCACGTCGGAAAGGTCGGAGGCCAATACGCGTCCGCCGATACCGCTTCCAAGGTTTGGAACAGACAGCCCCCCCGCCGCCGCCTTGGCTTTCGCCGCCGGAGAAAGAACTGCTTTGCCTTCCAGCGCGGCTTTCACATCGCGCTCGATCACGCGCCCTTCCGGGCCGGAGCCGGCGAGTACGGACGCATCCACGCCTTTTGCAGAAGCTAAACTTCTTGCTCTTGGCGAAATGCCGATGGACGCGTCAGAGGTCAGAGGTCGGAGGTCAGAGGTCGGAACTTTTACAGCCGATTCCTGCGCGGGAGCAGGTTTACTGACTTCTGACTGCTGACTGCTGACCTCTGCCGTTTCCGTCCGCAGGCCGGAAACATCTTCTCCCGGCGCGCCGATGGCGGCGATAATTTTCAGAACGGGCACGTCCGCGCCGTCTGGATAGAAAATGCCGAGAACGGTTCCTGCCGCAAGCGCTGGAACTTCAAAGGTGGCTTTATCGGTCTCGACCTCGCACAGGGCCTGACCTTCGGCGACCGTATCGCCCTCCTTCACCTTCCAGCCGGTAATAATACAAGATTCAACCGACTGACCCTGGCGGGGCATCAAGATTTCTGTTGCCATAGAATACGCTCCTTATAGTTCCGCTTTGTAAAAACTCACACCTGCTTCGCGCAGGTCCTTCTCAAATTCAATGCTTAATCCAGCATCCGTAATCAGGCCGTCCACGCCATCAAAGGGCAGAATGCGGGCAAAACCCGGCTTACCGAATTTGCCGGAATCGCAAATGGCATAAACCTGCTTGGCCTGCTTCGCCATTTTACGCACCAGATCGGCGCTCTCCACCAGATGGGCGGTCAGCCCATGCTGAACCGACGCGCCGTCAACACCGATAAATGCTTTAGAAACAAAAACCTGATCCAGCGACTGGATCGCCAGCGGACCGACCAAGCCTTCTTCGGAGGGACGGAATTCCCCGCCGACCAAGGTGACTCGCAGTTGCGGGTTGGTTCGAGCATAGGTCAGCAACAGGGTGTTATTGGTGACAATATGAACGTTGCGCTTGCCCAGCAGATACTTGGCGATCAGCGCCGTAGTGGTACCGGCGGAAATAATAACGGTATCGCCGTCTTGAATCTTTTCGGCGGCAACCTTAGCAATCGCCGACTTGCGATCCTTATCCTGCCGCATCCGTTCTAGAATCTGCGGATGAAAAGCAGGCATGGCCCCGCCGTGGGTGCGGACAATAAAACCCTCTTCTTCCAACGCGCTAAGATCGGTGCGGATCGTGACCACGCTGACACCAAGCACCTGCGCGAGCGTCGAAACGCTCACGCTACTATCCTCAGTAAGCCTATCGAGAATGGCTTTTTTGCGATCAGAAAAGGATGAAGTCATTGAATTCGCCTTTCTTTTTGCTATCCAATATCTTTCTTTTACCAATCTAAGACGCTTCTATTCAATATATTTTTGCTTTTTATTTATCCGGCGGA
>CAZTEK010000251.1:0-2780 GCA_964612095.1 uncultured Verrucomicrobiota bacterium | reverse complement strand
GCCATCAGGAAATCGCAATTACCCACCACGATTTCGCCGTTCGTTCCGATATCAATAAAAAGATTTACGTCCGCACTGTCCGTCGCCAAATCCGTACAAAGCAGTCCGGCCGTGATGTCGCCGCCGACATAGCTCCCGACGCACGGAGAAAGACAGACCCAAGAATCGGGATTGATTTCGATGCCGACTTCCGACGCAGTCAGATGAAGCGATTTCATAATCGTCGGCGTGTACGGCTCCAGCCGAATATATTCAGGATTCAGTCCGAGCAATAAATGCAACATGGTCGTGTTGCCAGAAATCACCGCATTGCAAATTTCCGACGTCGATACATCATGCGCTCCGGTCGCTTTTTTGATCAGACCATTAATCGTTTTTAGAACACGAGTACGGAGTTCCGCGCGGCGTTCAGGCTGACGGGCATAATTGATACGACTAATTACATCCAGCCCGCAGGATATTTGATCATTGTAGTTCGAGTGCGTGGCAATGATTTTACCCACTTCCAAGGAAACCAGCTGAACAGCCACAGTGGTCGTGCCGATATCTACCGCAATTCCATAATTGCGAACCGTGCCGTCACTCGGTTCAACACGCAGCACGTGAATCTGATTACCGTCCCTCACCAGAGAGACCGTCACTTTTCCATTATCAAGCCTCAGCGTGTCGGCCAGCCCGCGCAACACATTAATGGAGCAGACGACATCGTATTGTCCCCACTCGCGCTGAAGGGCGCGTGTGAACCGGTCAAAATCGGAAAGTCCATCTTCCAGACCAGCCGCCGGAACTTCAATCATCCATTTGATGGCTAGCGGATCAAACTCCCATTTGTCCGGCAGCAGTTCGCGACGGATCAGACATTCTTCTTCCAGCGATTCGACAAACTTTCCACCATCCCAACCGGTTCGCTGCGGAGTTTCCACAATCAGGTCGTCAGTTAAAATTTTTGTCTTACAGGCCAATACGTAGCCATCAGCTACTAGCTCTTTTGAAAGTGCACCCAAACTTTGTGAATCAACCGAGCCCGCAATAACGCGCACCATGCATTTCCCGCAGGTGCCCTTCCCGCCGCAAGGCGCATCGATGGATACATCGGCCAGCCGAGCACATTCCAGCAAACTGGAACCGATCGCGGCCGTGACGCTTTTTCCCGACGGCTGGAAGGTGATAACCGGCATTTTAGCCCGCCTGACTTATTTTAAATGATGAGAATATGTCGCTTTAACCCAACTCTCCATATCACTGGCTTCCTGCGTTCCAACCACGACTTTCCAGCCGGGCATGCATTCCTGCAATTCGCCACTAATCTGCGCCACATAACCCGGGATGACAATTTCGCGTGTATTAACCCGTCCATCCAAATCAATAGATTTACAGAACTTGGCAATCGCCGCGCCCGAAAACTTACCAGCAGCCCAGGCGGTTAGTACGCTCATACCTTCACATTCTGGAATCACCAGCCAAGCATTCAGGCCGCTGTTTTCAATTTCACCGGAAACGATGAAATAAGTCAGCGAAAAGTTGGT
The DNA here is from genome assembly GCA_964612095.1 of uncultured Verrucomicrobiota bacterium. GTDB lineage: Bacteria > Verrucomicrobiota > Kiritimatiellia > Kiritimatiellales > Tichowtungiaceae > Tichowtungia. Next base: position 1,254 of record CAZTEK010000251.1, on the reverse strand, counting down.
AGTGACGAATACCGGAGAATCTTTAGTCGGCTCGCCGATTTCATAGAGCTTCGGTTCAACCTGAATCGGCTTCTGCGGATCGGTATACATGTTCTGCCGCAAGCTCATCATCGGAACCAGCTGTGCCGGGTCAAAGGACGGCAACACACACACACCGCCGTATTTTGAAATTTCGTTTACCGCGATAACGCTTTCTTCCATCAGATCCGACTTCGGCACAATATGCAGCGTCGGGTATCCCAGTGGCTTGTAGTTATCTTTCAGTGCAGCGCGGCGAGCGATCGAGTTCGTCTGGAACAGTTCGGATAGCGAATGAGTCTGATACTGAAGAATCAGATCATTAAACCCGCCGTCCTTGATTTTTGCAGTCAGCGCAACCAAGGCATCGAGATCCGGAGCGGTAACAGCCAGTGCATGACCGTTGGCAGCGGCGACTTTTACAAGAACATCCGCTGTTTCAGGCGTGGCAGAAGCCAGAATGCTACGCGAACCCTTGACCGCCTCAGCGGCGGCCGTCAGTTGTGCAACATCCGTACTGTTGATTACCAGCGGACGTCCGGTGACTTCGTGAGCTTTTTTGCAAAGCGTGGCGAACGTTGTCGCGTTGCCGGACTTGCAGGTGACGCACACGGCATCAATGGACAGTAATTCACCAACACGATCCAGCACATACGTTTTGATGGACTGGAGCGTTGCATCGATTTCTGCCGCCGCATCGGTATCGTTGACATTGACCGCCAGTGCCGTTTGGTTCACGAAGGTTTTTTCGTGACGGTAAAGAACCGTTTCGTCTCCCAACGAAAAGGCCTTATCCGTGCCGATCTGGATTTTCTTAACGGGCGGTTCGCTGGCGGCACCCAGAATCTGTTTCGCTTCATCGGAAGCGTACGGACATTCTGAGAGCTCCGCTTTTTGCGCAGCCAGTTTCATTGCGAATGCAAGACACGTATTCGAGCCGCACTCCTTGCAGTTCGTCTTCGGAAGCAGTTTCTGTATTTGTAAACCTGTCAGTTTTGCCATGATCTGATTCTCCGATCTTTCAATAAGTTAGTTGGCCATCAATTTGCTGATTGTACGTTTTGCCGCCATCGCCGCTTCCGGATTGTACATAATCATTACATCCGCACCGGCATAAAGCAGGTTGATCGCCGTGTTCAGCTCCCAAGCCGCTGCCCGTTTGGCGAGGTCGCCCCAAAGCGGGAAGTCCTTTTCGGTCGCCTTGTATTCCTTGATCTTGATGCACTCCTGACCGGG
>CAZTEK010000250.1:0-2797 GCA_964612095.1 uncultured Verrucomicrobiota bacterium | reverse complement strand
AGATCGCCGCCGAACTCGGCTCTATCTGGTGGCGCACCAACGGACAGTGGGAATGTCCCGTCATCCTGATGGCGATTTGCGGCGCTTACCGCCCCGGCCTCGGCCCGTTTCATGCCCAAACTTTCGATGCCACGTTCGCGCACATTCCCGGCCTCGATGTCTTTATGCCTTCCACCGCGCCGGATGCCGCCGGTCTGCTCAACGCCGCTTTTGAATCCGGACGCCCGACCGTATTTCTTTTCCCAAAAAATCTAATCAACGACCGCTCTGTCACCGCAGCCGCCGATGCAGCAAAACAGTTCATACCAATCGGTAAGGCGCGCATCACCCGTCCGGGCCGCGATCTGACGATTGTCAGCTGGGGCAGTACGATGCCGCTGTGCGAAAAAACCGCTGAAGCGCTCCAGACCGCAGGCGCCTCCGTTGAAGTGATCGATCTGCGCTCACTCGTTCCGTGGGATCAGGAAGCCGTCATCGCATCCGCGCAGAAAACCGGTCGACTGCTCGTCGTCCACGAAGATAATCACACCTGCGGATTCGGTGGCGAAGTCATGGCCACGGTCGCCGAAAAAGCAAACGTACCGGTGCAAATGGCGCGTGTCGCCCGGCATGACACCTATATTCCGTACCTCTTTGAAACACAGATTGAAGTGTTGCCGTCGTTCCGCACCGTACTCGGCAAAGCCGCCGAACTACTCGGCTACGCGCTGACATGGCAAAAGCCGGTCGAAGAAGCCGAAGGCTCCGTCACCGTCAACGCCATCGGCTCCAGCCCGTCCGACAAAACCGTTAAAATCACCGAACTGCACATCAAAGCCGGACAAGCTGTGAAAGCAGGCGAAATGCTCGCTTCCGTCGAAGCCGACAAAGCCACGATGGAAATCTCTGCGCCAGTCAGCGGTATCGTCGAAGAACTGTTCCTTGCCGAAGGCGATTCCGTCGATGTCGGCACGCCGCTCGCCCGCATCGTTACGCAGGAAATCAGCCTCATCAAAAAACCGGTCACCAAAGACGATCCCGGCACGCCGATTCTCGAAAAGAAACTTTCCGCCGCGAAAGCAAAGAGCGCAACGGTCGAAACAAAATCCGTTTTGATTTCCTCTATCGCTACGGTGCTCGGCTCGCGCCACATCACGAACGAAGAGCTGCTGCAGGGACACGGCGAATGGGATTCTGAAGCCATCCGCTCACGGACTGGTTGCGAAAACCGCTATTGGATCACCGGCGACGAAAACGTCGAAACGCTGGCCATCAAAGCCGTGCGCGATCTGCTCGAAATGGAAAAACTGGCTCTGGACGATATTGATGCCATTGTTTGTTCAACCGGCACCCCGCTGATGATGACGCCATCGCTTGCCTGCCGCGTTCTCAAAGAACTCAGCCCCGCCAAGGGCGAAGTCCAAATGCAGGCGCACGATGTCAGCGCCGCCTGTTCCGGCTATATGTACGCCTTGCAGAATGCCTGCGACATTCTGCGCGACGATCCATCTAAAAAAGTGATCATCATTACCGCCGAAACCCTTTCGCCGATGGTCAATCACGAAGACCAGAAGACCGTGGCGCTCTTCGGCGATGCCGCAACCGCTTCACTCGTTTCGTGCGAACCGCGCGGCGGTAATGTCAACGTGCTGGTGAATCGCCCGGTCCTTTCCGCCACCGGTGTCGATCAGAAGGTTCTTTATGTCCCGCATATGGGAACGGGCGAAAAGATTGAAATGGAAGGTCTCACCGTCTTCAAACTGGCCGTACGCAAGATGATCGACATGCTCGCCGAGGCTTGCGAAATGCGCGGCATTGCGGTCGATGCGCTCGATATGATCGTACCGCATCAGGCCAATGAACGGATCATTGAAGCCATCCGTAAGACCATCCATTGCCCGCCGGAAAAAATGTTCAACCACATCCGCAAATATGCCAACACCTCATCGAACACCATACCGTTCGCAATGGTCGAGCTGATGCCACAAATGAAAAAAGACGCACTCGTCGGACTCACCGCTTTCGGCGGCGGTTTCACCTTCGGCGCAGCCGTCATTGAAAAGCAGTAAACCTATGTTACACCCCGATACTGAAGTTCGTTGGATTAGCAAAGATATTGGTTGCGGCATTGTCGCCACCCGTGACATTCCCAAAGGCACCATCACTTGGGCGATGGATCCGCTCGACCGCTTCTTCACCGCCCAGCAGGTCGCTGAACTGCCCGACCGATGTCGCGAAACCCTCCTTAAATATTCCTATCGCAACCGGCACGGCGAATACGTTTTCTGCTGGGATAACACACGCTTCATGAACCATAGCTTCACGCCCAACTGTATTACCACTGCCTATAACTTTGAACTGGCCGTGCGCAACATTGCCGAAGGCGAAGAACTCACCAACGACTACGGCTCGCTCAACATCCTGGAACCCTTCCAAGCTTGTGACGAAGGCACCGAGCGCAAGGTGGTTTATCCCGACGATCTCGCCCGTCACTACAAACAGTGGGACGAAAAACTCGCAGGCGCTTTTAACCAGATCTGTCTAGTCGAACAGCCCTTACGCGACATGCTCTCGACGGAACTGTGGGAAAGATCCTGCCACATCGCCGAAAAACGCTCGACCATGGACTCCATCCTCAACTGCCTTCACCGGCCAGCCGTGCCGAAAATATAAATACCGACCTTGCGGAGAATAAAATCTCTGCTCATTTTTTTACCAAAAAAAACGGGCTCCGTTGCGGGAGCCCGTTTCGTCGTCTGATGAATACGACTTTAGTTGGTGGCGCGACCGCCGACACCTTTGGTGCCTTTAGCGATCA
>CAZTEK010000249.1:0-2800 GCA_964612095.1 uncultured Verrucomicrobiota bacterium | reverse complement strand
GCTTTTCGCCCGCCATGTGGAAATTTTCAATCGACCGGCAGGTATGTACGCCGTAGAGCGCATCGTCCGGTACATTCAGTTCGCCGAGGGAGTCTTTTTCTTTTCTCATGCGCAACCTTTTAGCGGGTTTTGGCCCCGATTGACACCAAAAAACTTCATGGTTCGCCCCCGTCTCGTTCGGAATATTCTGTCAAACACTTGCAAAGTCTATTTTAACCGGCTAAAACGAATTCCGATCAAACAGGAATTGGCAACACAAAGGAATACCATGGCAAAAATACGACCCAGCGGCGGCTACCGGGAGACATGCAGTTTTCAAACCTCAACCCTGATCTATGACGCCACCGTCTGGTTTTGCGAAAAGTTTATCGATACGCGCTCCCGCACAGTGGATCAAATGGTGCAGGCCGCCCGCTCCGGACGGCAGAATATCGCCGAAGGTAGCCGCGCCGCCGCGACCTCTTCACAAACTGAACTCCGGCTGGTGAATGTCGCCCGCGCCAGCCTTGAAGAACTCCTGCTCGACTACGAAGATTTTCTGCGCCACCGCCGCCTCGCACAGTGGGCCCCCGACAGCGCCGAAGCGCTGGCCGTGCGGCAGGTTCCGCAACAGTTCAAAAAGAATCAGCCGGAGAATCAGCCGGATCAGTCCAATTTGTCTGATCTGACGGATCAGGCAAGATGGGCGCTTTATGCGCCTTGGCTGGAACACGCCGACTCTGCCGTGCGGGCCAATGCCCTGATCTGTCTGATCAACCAGGCCAATTACCTGCTCGACCAGCAGATTGCTGCGCTCGAAAAGCAGTTTATCGAAGGCGGCGGCTACAGCGAACAGCTTGCCACTCAGCGTTTGGCCCATCGCGCCAATAATAAAAACGATCTGTCTGATAAAATCCCGGCCTGCCCAAAATGCGGAAAACCAACGGCGCTACGCACTGCGAAGAGCGGCAAAACCGCCGGTAAACAGTTCTGGGGCTGCACCGGCTATCCCGACTGCAAAGGAGTCGTTAACATTTGACGAACCTGTCCAATCGGGCGAGTTCGTCAGCAAAGCCTCTTTCGTCCGTTGGGCTCAGGTCATACGATCCATCCGATCGGACAAATCCGTCGGATACTTTCTCTTATTTTTTATTCTGAAGCAGTTCCTCCGCATGCCGGAGCGTCACCTTCGTCAAATCCTTGCCACCGAGCATGCGGGCAACTTCCTCTGTGCGTTCGTCGCCGGTGAGCTGATTAATCTGTGTAAAGGTGCGGCCGTCCTGTACCCGTTTGGCGACGGCGAAGTGTGTGCCGCCGCAGACGGCGACTTGCGGCAAATGGGTGATGGCGATGACCTGATGCGTCCAGCCAACCTGCGCCAGCTTGTCGCCGACGGCGTTGGCGATTTCGCCGCCGACGTTGGCGTCGATTTCGTCAAAGACGAGCAGGGGAATCCGGTCGTGCCGCGCCAGTACGGCTTTGACGGCGAGCATGACGCGCGAAATTTCGCCGCTGGAAGCAATTGCCCGCAACGGCCGCATCGTTTCTCCGGCGTTGGGCGCGAAGCCGAATTCAATTTCGTCCATACCGGAAGAGGCGGGTTCGTCGGCATCCAGCAGTTGAACTTCAAATAGTCCGTGTTCGAAACCGAGATCGCGCAGTTCGCCGGTAATGGCATCAGCCAGATCGCCGGCGACCTTCTGCCGTTTTTTACGCAGAGCGCGTCCGGCCTTTTCGGTTTCGATGAGTGCGGCGGCGCGGTCGGCACCGACGGCGGCGCGCTGTTCGTCGCGGGACTGCAAATCTTTGAGCCGCGCTTTCCATTCGTCGAGTTTGGCGAGGATTTCCGGCACGGACGGAGCATGTTTTCGTTTGAAGCCACGGTAGAGCGCGAGGCGTTCGTCGAGAAACTGCAACCGTTCCGGTCCGGCATCCATGTCTTCTACTGCGCTTTGAATGATGGCAGAAATTTCCTGTGCGGTGCGCGCCGCGCTTTCGAGTTCGGTGGCCCAGGCTTCGGCTTCGGGCATATATTTGGCCAGTTGGACGCAGGCTTTGCGGGCGGCGGAGATGCTTTCCACTGCGGAACACTCGGCTTCGGTCAGTCCGCCGACGGCGGTTTGCGCCAGTTCGAGAATATTCTGCGCATTGGCCATCTGTTCGTGTTCCTGCTGAACGGCGGTTTCGTCCTCTTCAGAAATTTTGGCTTCTTCGATCTCCTTAACGCGCCAGGCCAGCAGGTCAATCTGTTCGGCAAGCCCGGACTCATCAATATTTGAAAGTTCCTGAAATCGTTTTTCCAAGGTCTGGAACCGTTTATACTTTTCCTGATAGGCCGCGCGGTCGTCGGCGAGCTGGCCGAAGGCGTCGAGGATGTCCATCTGCGCGTCGGTTTTCAGCAGCGACTGGTGGTCGTACGGGCCGTGCATATCGACCAGTACGTCGCCGAGCGATTTGAGGACGGGCAGGGTGACTGGCGAGTCGTTGATTAGATTCTTGGAACTGCTCTCGGTAATGGTGCGGCGGATAATCAGCGTTCCGCCGTCGCACGGCGGCAGGCCGACTGATTCCAGTGCCGCGTTAACCAGCTCCGGATCGGCCAGTTCAAAGACCGCTTCGATGTTACAGGTTGTTTCTCCGGTACGGATGAGCGATTTGTCGGCCCGTTCGCCGAGCACCAGGCGCAGTGCGCCGATCAGAAGAGATTTTCCGGCGCCGGTTTCACCAGTAATGACGTTGAGTCCGTTTTCAAACGAGACAGTCAGGCTATCGACCAGCGCAAGATTACGGATATTTAGACGGCTCAACATATGTCGCGCAT
>CAZTEK010000248.1:0-2801 GCA_964612095.1 uncultured Verrucomicrobiota bacterium | reverse complement strand
TTCTCCGTGTTAAATTTTTGTTTTCAATTCCTCAAGAATGGTTTCAAGCCGTTCTCCGCGTGATGCTTTGAAAAACACCATATCACCAGCGCGAAGATGCGTACGCAAAATATCTACCGCCTCGGCTTTCTGCACACCAACTATACCCTCGCAAATAATCTGGGATCCCGAATCTCCGATCGTGATGACCCTATCGAACTTTAGCGTATCAACAAACCGTCCCAATTCACGATGTTCAAATTCTGCCGTCCCGCCCAGCTCACGCATCCCTCCGAGTACAACAAAACGGCGACCCTCGCACGGCAGTTGCGCAAATGTAGTCAGCGAAGCGCGCATAGATAGCGGATTGGCATTATATGCATCGTTAATGAATACGATGCCATTGTGCAAGCTGCGCTCCCAGCGCATCGGCGCGGACTGAAAACCCGATAGACCAGATTGCACCTCTTCAGCCGAAAGGCCTAGTGCGTGACCCAACGCGGCAGCACGCCGCGCGTTGCGAATCATATGTTCTCCAGGTAGCGGCACAGTGAAAGTAAAGGGTTCATCTCCAAATGTGACGACACGCCCCTTACACTTCGTTTTGAACAATTCAAACCATTCAGACGTTTCGTCGAGCAACGCGTTATCAGCGTGAGTCAGCAACGAGGCTTTTTCTTCCGCAATTTTTTCCAAGGATTGGAAAAATTCAATATGCGCCTTCCCGATATCTGTAAGAACGGCCCAGTCCGGGGTAAGCAAACTGGCTAGTCGGTCGATTTCGCCGGGATGATTCATACCCAATTCAAAAACAAAAAAATCCGCGTTACGGGCAGCAGCCAGCATACTGAGCGGTAAGCCCACGTCATTGTTCCAATTGCCCGGCGTTTTACAAACAGCTCCCTTTTGTGCCAGCACGGAAGCAATCAATTCCTTGACGGTAGTTTTTCCAACACTACCGGTAATACCAATCACCGTGCCGGCCCAATGACGGCGCACGCCAGCAGCCAACGCCCAGAGCGCCACCATGGTATCGGCTACAACCATTTGCGGCACATTCCCAATGTCTGGAAATTCGCGTTCAACAATAATTCCAGCCGCCCCTTTTTCAACCGCTTGATGAACAAAAGCGTGCCCGTCATGCGTCGCACCTTTGATGGCGATGTAAACCTCGCCCGGCTTCAATGTGCGCGTATCGTGGGAAATTCCAAGGATTGGGAAATTGGTGTCAGAATTTTTCCAAGGTTCGGAAACCCATGCGGAGCATTCCGCCGCGCTGTATTTAACCGACTCCATTAAAGGGCCTCCTGAACGGCTTCGCGATCATCAAAAGGAACGATGGCGCCATTAAATTCCTGATACGTTTCGTGACCTTTGCCCGCGATGAGCAGGATATCTTTTTTGCCGATCAATCCCAGTCCGCGAGCAATAGCTGCTTTGCGATCGAGAACGATTTCAAATTTGCGTTCAGAATCAAACCCAGCAGCAATTTCGGCTGCAATTTTTTCAGGAACTTCATTACGCGGATTGTCATTCGTGATGATGGAGTAGTCCGCGAGCCGCGCGGCGATTTTACCCATCAACGGACGCTTGCCTTTATCGCGGTTCCCACCACAGCCAAAAACTACAATCAAACGACTAGGCGTGATAGCCCTCAACGTCTCAAGCACATTAAGCAAGGCGTCATCGGTGTGAGCATAATCGACGAAAACCCGCTTCCCTTTGGTATTTGGAACCGCCTCAAGCCGCCCCGGCACACATAGCATCTCCCCAAGCGCTTTAACGATAATTGGCACAGGAATACCCAATGCAGCGGCGGCGGCAAAGGCCGCCAGTGCGTTATAGAGATTGAAACGACCAATAAGTTGCAAGGTGACTTCGGCCTGGCCCCACGGACTTTGAACACTCATCCGCGACCCCTTTGTATCCGTAACTGGATTGAACCCGCGCACTTCCGCACCTTCTTCAAATCCGTAAGAAACCCGTCCGGCTAGAAATTTTTTATCGTCGAGCAACCGGCGGCCCCATAGATCGTCGCAGTTGATAACGGCGAAGCGGCGCACCTGATTAAAAAGCCGTGATTTCACATTAAAATATTCTTCGAGCGTACCGTGATAATCGAGATGATCCTGAGTCAGATTAGTAAAAATGGCGGCATCATAAAGAATTCCATCCACACGATGCTGCGCCAACGCATGCGACGAAACTTCCATTATAGCGCTGTCACACCCGACACGATCCATCTGTGCAAACATGGCATGAATATCGGGTGCTTCCGGCGTAGTACGTGAGGCCGGTAACACGCGGTCGCCGATTTCATAACGCACAGTTCCCAATAGCCCAGGCCTCCGTCCGGCGGCTTTAAAAATTTCACGTAACATGAAACTAACGGTCGTTTTCCCATTAGTGCCCGTGATGCCTACCGTGCAAAGCCGTGTGGCAGGATGATCATAAAAACGCCCTGCCAATTGCGCCATGGCAAGCCGTGCATCGGCCACATGAATGCAGGGAAAACTCCCGCCAAATGCACAAGGTGCCTGCGAAACGACCGCGGTCGCACCGCGTTGAATGGCCTCTTCAATATAAACAGAGCCGTCAGTCTTCTCACCGTGTAGCGCCACAAAAAGCGACCCCGGTTCAACGTGACGAGAATCATACACGATACCGGTGATATCACAGGATGGGTCTCCGGTAATCTCCAGTACTTCCATACCGTCTAGTAATTCTTTCAGTAGCATGAGTTTCTCAGTCTAAAATAGTTTCTTCGCCGGATGTAACCCCGGTGACGTATTCTGTGGTAAATCCTTCCGGCGGAATCCGCA
>CAZTEK010000247.1:0-2812 GCA_964612095.1 uncultured Verrucomicrobiota bacterium | reverse complement strand
ATTCGGCGGATTCTTAATCTGGAGTGCGGCGGCAAGTGTAACGCGACGCCGCTTTGAACAGAGCGGCCTCGCGTCTTCGACTTGCGTCCGCACTCCAAAGGCTAACGGTTGCATAAACCGGAATTAAGTTCGTTCAATAACACTGTTAGGCATGGAGAAGAAAAATGAATGAAATCCGATTCAACGCATCGTGGGAAAGAAGACTGTCTATAATCTCATCTCTGGCAACACTTGTTCTTGTGCTCGTTGTGTTGGAATCAATCGCCAAAGCTTTTAGGTTTGATTTTGGAATGATCGCATTACGGATAGGATTAGTGATCTTTGTTGGGATCACCTCTGTTCTGTTTTTCATTCGGGGATACAGCATCACAACCGACGCCGTCCAAATTCTTCACCTTGGGTGGGCGACATCGCTGAAAATCAAAGATATTACCGAGGTAGAAAAAGTTCCATTGGGGGCAAGGGGCGGCATAGGTTTGTTTGGAATTTGGGGACTATATTCATTTACTGGTATTGCTCGGAACAGCACCTATGGAATCCACCGCCGATATTTGACAAACCGCTTGCATTCGGTTGCGCTCAAGTTCGAGAGAAAAACGATTATGGTTTCTCCAGACAATCCGGAAGAATTCATCAAGGAAGTCAAAGCGCACTTAACAATAAACGAAGCAACCTAACCAAAGACGAGCAAACGGCTGTACCGGCTTATTCGCCGCGATAAATGCAGCCGGAAGTTTCGGTTTCTTTGATGATGATTTTGGAGAGCAGGGGAAGCTGCGGTTTTAGTTTCTTCCATATCCAGACGCTCATGTTCTCGCTGGTCGGATTTTCAAGTCCTTCAATCTCGTTCAGGATGGCATGGTCGAGTTGTTTCAGAACCGGTTCGCACGCTTTGGCAAGGTCGCCGAAATCCATGACGAAGCCGGTCTTCGGGTCGACCGGGCCGCGCAAATAGACTTCAATCTCGAAGCCGTGTCCGTGCATCGACGAGCATTTATGAGTCGGCGGTACGCCGGTCAGGCGGTGGGCGGCGTCGAAGCGCAGGGTTTTATAAATTTCCATTTCAGGCATAAGGGCTCCTTATTAACGATAAGCGATAAATTATTAATGATGAGCACAGATGCAGTCCGGATTCATCGTTTATCATTCATCCTTTATAATTTCTCGGATCTTTCGTTCCGGCTTCTTTAAATCCTTTAAGGCGCAGGCGGCAGGAATCGCAGGTGCCGCAGGCTTTGCCGTCCGGTGCCGGATCGTAACAGCTGGACGTTACGCCGTAGTCCACGCCCAGCTCCAGCCCCTTTTGAATAATTTGCGCTTTGGTCAGATAAATCAGTGGCGTGTGAACCGTCAGCTTTTCCGAACCGGTGACGCCCGCTTTGGTGGCGAGGTTGGCCATTTTTTCGTAGGCGGCGATAAATTCGGGGCGGCAGTCGGGATAGCCGCTGTAGTCGAGTGCGTTGACGCCGATGAAAATATCAAAACTGCCGAGCACTTCGGCCCACGCCAGCGCGTAGGACAGGAAAATCGTATTGCGCGCCGGAACATAAGTGACCGGAATTTCGTCCGGCTTGCCCTGTTCGTGCGGCACGGCGATGTTCAGGTCGGTCAGTGCCGATCCGCCGAACGCGCCGAGGTCGATGGTGACGGTGCGGTGTTCGATGACGCTCTGTGTTTTCGCAATCTTCGCCGCGCATTCCAGCTCAACGGCGTGGCGCTGGCCGTAACGGAAGGACAGGGCGTAGCAGTCGAAGCCTTGCGATTTGGCAATCGCCAGAACGGTCGCTGAGTCCAGCCCGCCGCTCAAAAGAACCACCGCTTTCTTCCTCATAACAACCCCATCATCTTGTGACACTGCGGAATTACACGGACGCTGCGTCCCAATGCAATGGCCATGCGCGACTGCCACGTCAAAACCTGTCTGGCGGTTGGCACACGATCTGTTTTCGAGGCGGCGGTCATCGGCTGGAGAACCACCGCTGCCAGAGACCCCGATGCTTGAATGATTTCAGCTGCCTGCGTCAGGTCGGCATCGGACGTATCTGCGCTGACGACCAGTTTAATCGTCGCGCCGATTTCTTCTGCTTCGATACTATCCAGAAACGCGCGGTGCATTTCCCACGACTCCGGCTCGCCGGTCACGCTCGGCAGTTTAATATCCATCAGAACATGATCAATCCATTCGGAAGCCTTGGCGAATTCGTCCGGCAGGTCGCCGCTGGTTTCAAGATGAACCGGCAGATTCAGCTGTTTGCGGGCCTCCGGAAGGAATGCCGCCAGAAAGTCGGCCTGCAAGAGCGGTTCGCCGCCGGTGATAAACAGGTCATCGTGGGTGAACTCCGGACCGTTTAGGCTGGCCAGCAGGTCAACTAGTTGTTTTACAGAAAGGGGGTTGGGCGCAGATTCAAATACACCGCTGCCCGGGTCACGTTCTATGGAAACGGTGTCAGTCCGTTCGACCGGCGTATCGCAGTAAAGGCAGTTGCGGTGACATTCGCAGAAGCGCACAAAAAGCTGGCGGCGGCCGATATTCAGCCCTTCGCCCTGCGCGGAACTGAAGATCTCGCTGACAAAGGCGGAAAGATGTGTTTTTTGGCTCATAAGTGTATTTCCTGAATCGGTGCACGTTATATCAGTAATGGCTGGTGGATGGAATAATGGATTCGAGGATTGTTGGATGATTGAGTCTTCAATACGATTCGGCGCTTTATTACTTTTCAATAATCCGTTAATCCTGCATTCCATTAATCCAGTCCTATGAAAGTTGACTTATTTGATTTTGAACTGCCGCAACGCTTTATCGCGGATCGCC
>CAZTEK010000246.1:0-2815 GCA_964612095.1 uncultured Verrucomicrobiota bacterium | reverse complement strand
CCAACTGTTCCTTCAGCGGACACACCCTGCGGTGGGCGTTTGATGGAGGCGGGCGATTCACCTTGAGCGCAGAGATGACACTGCCGGCCGGAAAAGAGCTCCCGGTTCTGACGTTTTGCTTCACGCCGCTTCAGCCGGGATATTATTCAATCGGATATACCGGCGCGCCCGGCTGTACGATTGAAGAGGCCAATGAAATCTGGCAGCCGCTGATCTGGCAGGAAAAACGGTTTCCGCAGAAAAGTCACCTGACTCTGGCGTTTCATTGCCCGGTTCCTTCCGCCTTTGTGACACGCGGCGGAGTCACCGTCGGGGTGGTGGCGGATTCAAAAGAATTTCCGTTCGATCCGCTCCCGCTGGTCGACAATTCCCGGTTCGGGGTTGCTGTACGCGACGCCAAGGGGCTTGCCCGGCCGATGCTTTTTGCGCCGGTTCTGGGCGGGGCGGGATCTGAAATGAAGTCCGGAGTTCCGTTTGTTTTCTCCATGCGGCTGTTTGCGGGCAAGGGCGATACGACCGATGCGCTGGAGCAGACGGCTTGCGGACTGTTCGGATTCCGCGATTACCGGTCTAACGCAACGGGTTCGCTGAACCGGACCATAGATAGCATGACGGATTACGGGATGAGTCACTGGAGCCTGTTTGATGAAGAGAATAAGGGCTGTAATTATTCCACCGATGCGCCGGGTGCGGTAAAAAATGTATCGAGCATTGATCCGTTGGATCTGGCCATTGTGATGGACAGCGAGGAACTGTTTAAGCGCCGGGCTTACCCTTACATGGAATACATGCTGTCGCGGGGGAAGTTCCTTTTCACAACGGATGAAAGTCAGAAAATACAATTTCCCTCCTACCGGCTGAACGGGCCGACCGCGCCAATCAGTGAGCTGGGCGCACTTTACAGCATGTTTCACGGAGCCAGTCCGGTCTTTCGAACTCTGGCAGCCGACGAATACGGCAAAAAACGCGTTCGTAATCTGGACGAACAGGAAGACGGAAAGAGTTGGTGGACCTCCCTGACGATGTACCGCGCTTCCGGGGACGGCCGCTATCTGGAGGCGGCTAAAAAAGGGGCGGATGAATATATTAAAAGCCGCATGGACACGCCGCAGACCGACTTTAAAGATCCGCAGGCCGGCGGATTCTTTTTCTGGACGGGATATGCGCCCCGCTACATTGACCTGCTGATGCTTTACGAGGCGACCGGTGAGCAGCGGTATTTAGAGGCCGCGCATAAGGGTGCCCGCCGGTATGCGCAGTACATCTGGTTTGCGCCAGCCATTCCGGATGAAGATATTACCGTAAACAAAGACGGCAAAGCTCCGGAATACTGGTATCTGAAAGGCAAAGGACACAAGCCGGTGTTTCTTCCGGAAGAAACGGTTCCGGCCTGGCGGCTCTCTGAAATCGGGCTGACTCCGGAATCGTCCGGAACCAGCAGCGGACACCGGGCCATTTTCATGGCCAATCATGCCCCCTGGATGCGGAAGATCGGCTATCTGTGCAACGACTCCTTCCTGATGGATGTCGCCCGGTCCGCTGTCATCGGGCGCTACAGTAATTTTCCCGGTTATCACATCAATACGGCCCGCACGACCGCCTATGAAAAAGAGAATTTTCCGCTGATCGGGCACAAAGATCAGAGTGTCACCTCTTTCCATTACAATCATGTTTTCCCGATGATCTCCATGCTGCTGGATTATCTGGTGACTGATGCGCATGTTCGTTCCGGCGGAGCGATCGATTTTTCGTACAACTACAGCGAAGGGTATGCGTATTTGCAGAACAAAGCATACGGCGCCATGACGGGCCGGTTTTACGGCCATCATGACGCGCTGCTGTGGATGCCGCAGAGGCTGCTTGCCGTACCGGATCAGATCAACTACATCGCCGCCCGCGGAACGAACAGCCTCTATCTTGCGCTTATGAACGAATCGGCGGCGGATGTGCAGGCGAAGGTCGAGTTTAATGAGCAGTTGCTTCCTGATGTAAAGAACGCGGTGTATACGGCAGAGCTTATTATCAACGGGAAGAAATCTGAATCCGCGATGATGATCAACGGGAAGCTGACCGTCCCGGTGCCGGCTCGCGGGTTAAGCGCGGTCATCATCAACGGGCTGACGGTTAAGCCGCAGTTCCAGAACCGGATTGCCGATCTGAATCAGACGGCGGCCTGGGACTGCGATCTGATTGGTCTGGGCGAGGTTGCCGGCCGGGCGATGATTCTGAACCTCGGGTCACAGACCCGTACGGCATATGTTTTTCTGGAGTACAGCAAACAGGACTTTGTGAAAGTCGAGATGGTGTCCAACGACGGCAGCGGTGAACGGCGGACAGAAGACCGCAGCTTCCCGTGGGAGTTCACGGTTCCGGTTGCTGCGGACGCGCAGGAATTCCGGTTTATATTGAACGGGCACAAGCCGGACGGAACGGTTCAGCTCATCACCCCTTCGGCCGTGCTTAAACGCTACGCCACGGCAGAGAAAAAAAGGAAGGCGTTTTACCCGGGAGTGGTCTGGCCGGACGTCCAAGGGGAGCGCATTAATGCCCACGGCTTCAGCATCCTTTATCACGGCGGCCGGTATTACTGGTACGGAGCGCATAAGATTGAAGGGTTGACGGAGTCGCAGAGCAACGAGGCCGGTGTCCGTTGCTATACCAGCACCGATCTTCTGAACTGGGAGAACGCCGGCATGGTGCTGTCCAAAACGACCCAAGGGATGTCCCCGGAGGTGGCTCATGCAGGAATCCTTGACCGGCCCAAGGTGATTTACATTCCGGCCACGGGTCGGTTTGTTATGTATTTCAAGCTCTA
>CAZTEK010000245.1:0-2839 GCA_964612095.1 uncultured Verrucomicrobiota bacterium | reverse complement strand
GCTCATGAGAGTTCCTTTCGGTTTTGGTTTCCTACATTCGATGCCAGGGATTATGATTACTTCTGAAAATCGTGCCTTGATCTGCGTCAAGTTCGTCAAAAAAGGTGCTCTTATGGAAACTGCGTTCAGCATAGTCATCAAATCATGGGATGTCATGGCAATTATGGCACCCTACCTCTTGCTCGGCTTTTTCGTGGCGGGAGTGCTGAGTGCATTTGTTCCAGTTTCCTTCATCGAAAGACATCTCGGCAAACGCGGACTGTGGCAAATTGTAAAAGCTTCGTTGCTGGGCGTACCCATTCCGCTCTGCTCATGCAGTGTCATCCCCGTCGCCGCTTCACTGCGCCGCCACGGCGCAACCAAGGGTGCGACGATTTCATTTCTCACCTCCACACCGCAAACCGGTGTCGATAGCATTGCCGCAACGTGGGGACTGCTCGGCCCGCTTTTTGCCGTTTTCCGCATGGCCGTAGCCTTCGTCACTGGCGTCATCTGCGGTGTGGTGGTCGAAACGTTTACGCCGCTGTCCGAGGAATCGGCCGACGAATGCCGTGACGAACACTGTCCGACCTGCAACCGAAAAAGCGGCACCAATAAATGGAAACAGGTTTTTGTTTACGGATTCGGCACCCTGCCGAGAGACATCGGGCGTGCCCTGTTAATTGGAATTATCATCTCCGGCCTGCTCGGCGCGCTGGTTCCGGCTGACTTCTTTACCCGCTATCTGAATTCCGAATGGCTCTCCATGCTGGCCGTCATGGCACTCGGCATCCCGCTCTACGTCTGCTCCACCGGCTCAATTCCTATTGCACTAGCCATGATCGGCATGGGGCTTTCGCCCGGCGCAGCGCTGGTTTTCCTGATCACCGGCCCGGCCACCAATGCGGCCACTATCGCCACCGTTCTAAAAACCATGGGTCGCCGTGCGGTCGTCATCTACCTGCTCACCTTATCCGGTTGCTCGCTGGTAGCGGGCTGGCTACTTAACCGAGTTATCACCTCGCAAGTAATCACCGAACAAGTACACCACCACGAATCAACCGCCGGGTACGTTGAACAATTTTGTGCACTCATCCTTATTGGGCTACTAATCTCGGCGGTTCTTCCGCGAAAGAAAAAGTGCTGTTGTCACTCCCACTGACTTGGATTTAACGCCGCAACGACCTGTAAGGACTTACATTACATGAAAATAATCAAATATTCTCACAAATGAGATTGACGCTGATGCCCCCTTTATAGTCTATTGCTCGCGCAAATTACAAAACAGCTCTTACCCAGCTGATATATAAGGAAAATAAAAATGAAAAAGACCTCACTAAAAATAGCGGTGCTACTTCTGATAGCCGGATCAACTCAGGCTGTGACCATAACTCAGACGCGAACATTCGGCGGAACGCCTAATTACACTTCGAATCTAGTATTCAACAAGTTCGACACACATGGCGGCGCTTGGACATTAACCGGCGTCAATGTTTCTATATTTCTGCTTACGGAAGCACAGGGCGGTGTTGGTGTCGACAATGATGGTGCTTCTGGTGCATCAGGTACCGTTACCATGGGAACCAAGCTGACTGTGGCCAAGCATGTTGGAACCAGCAATCCGAGCATTTTAGATGAAAACGGGGACGGATTATCCGCCATCTACTCCACAACCTCAAAGAGCATGTCACTGACCGGTGATGATGGAGATACCACCACATTCAGCACAAGCGGAACCGACTATGATGTCATGAACATTGTAGAAACAAGCAATACTTCTTCCATCATTATCGGCGAGGCTTTCTGGTCAAAATATCAGACAAACGGATTAGCGACTTTCGTTTTTGATGCCATGGTTGACCAATCTACCGATTTCTCGTCATTTGGTGGTTCACAAACACTCATCAACCCCATGGCTGCGCGTGGAAATGTGGTTGTAACTTACAACTTCATTCCTGAACCGGCTTCAGCTTCCATGGCCATTCTGGTGCTCATTGCCGGATTCTGGGTTCGCCGCCGGTTTATTGACTAACCGACCTCCCGGCCATCAAAAAGGATGCCTTTCTGGGCATCCTTTTTTTGTGCCCATAATCAGCCATCCGTGGTTAAATCACCGCCATGACCGATCCATACGAACTGATTCGCAACGCCAAGTTTTTCAGCGGACTTTCTGAAGCCGCCTGTAAGCGACTGGCCGAGCTAAGTTGCCGTCGTACCGTCGCCAAACGCGACCTGCTTTTCATGGAAGGTTCTGAAGGAAAAGCAGTTTATCTGCTTACCGCCGGAAGCGTCCAGCTGGTTAAAACCAATATGGACGGCAAAGAAACCGTCATCAAAACCGTTAAGTTGGGCGAGCTTTTTGCCGAAGTAATTCTCTTTGAGAAAAGCTGCTATCCAGTTACAGCCGTTGCTTGCACTGAAGCTGAAGTCATCGAACTGCCGCGCGCTGGCTTCTTAAAACTGCTCGACGCACCGGACTTCCGCAATGAATTCATGGCGATGCTGATGCACAAGCAGCGCTATCTGGCCGAGCGCATACAGCAACTAACCTCCATGGATGTCGAGGCGCGCTTCGTCGAATTTCTGCGCGAACACTACGGTGAAAAGGAGAAAATTATCCCCGACATTCCCAAAAAGGATATTGCCTCTGCCATCGGTGCCACGCCGGAAACGTTCAGCCGCCTGCTTCAAAAGCTCGAGAAGCGCGGAGGCTTTGCCTGGGAAGATAAAACCATCATCGTGAAACCCGACTTCTGGGAACAGTTTTAGGACGGAAGACAGCAGACGGAAGACAGACAGCGGAAGCGACGGGGCAACTAAAAATTGATGGCCACAAAAAGCACGAGAAGTCCCAAAAACA
>CAZTEK010000244.1:0-2872 GCA_964612095.1 uncultured Verrucomicrobiota bacterium | reverse complement strand
TGATCGAGTTCTGCGTCATAGCGCCGCGCGATGTGTTTCAACGCGCCGGGCAGATCGCCAGTTTCCTCTCCAACGGCCAGCATATCGGTCAGCAGCGGTGGAAAAACTTTCCCGGCGGCCAGCGGGCCGGAGACGCTTGATCCGTCGGTTACGCGAGTGCGCGCGGCGGCAATTTCTTTTGCAATGACTTCATTGCCGACGGTTTCCTCCACAATCACCAGCGCTTTCAGAATCGGTACACCGTTGCGGATGAGTGTTTCGAGCGTGCGCGCAAAGTGTCCGAATGCGTTGGCGGTGGTGATTTTGCGGATTACAGGCAGTTTAAGCTGTTTATCATTCCACCAGAGCCTTCCTTCCGGCTTGTTCAGCCAGCGGCGAAAAGCTATTCCGCCGCCCGCCAGCAACAGCAACATGAGCCAGCCGTAGTGGATCATTCCGTTGCTCATCGCCATCAGAATACGCGTGGGTAAGGGCAGGGTGCCGCCGAGCTCATCAAAAATACTGGCGAAACGCGGAACAATGAACACCATCAACCCGATGACAGAAATCAGACCGACGCCCAGCACAATAGCGGGGTAAATCATGGCTGTGATCACTTTCCCGCGTGCTTCCTGCACCCGTTCATAGTGGCTACAGAGCCCTTCAAGCGATTCGGCCAGTGCGCCGGAGGCTTCGCCAGCGCGAACCATGCTGATGTAAAGTTGCTGGAAGGTGTCGGGATAGATCCGGAGCGCCTCAGAAAGCGAGCTTCCTTGCACCACCTCGTCGCGCAGCCGTTTGACTATTTTGGACTGAGCCGAATCGCCTGTGCGTTGCGCTAAGGTGTGCAGAGCGCGGCCTAGCGTCATGCCGGAAGAGAGCAAGTCAGCCATTTCACGGGTAAAAAGAAGGGTGTCGCGTGTCCCCATCTTTGTTATATGTGCGCGACCGCTATCAAACCTGAACCGCTTTTTAACAGAGGTTGTGCCGGGCTTTGCGGTGGTCTGGTCGATGGAAAGAGCCGTATGACCCGCCTGTTGAAGCATTTGCAAGGCAGCACGCCGGTCGGCGGCATCCAACGTGCCGTCCACTCGCTTGCCATTTGCACTACGTGCGATGTATTTAAAGGTAGGCATAAAACAGATTTGTATTCCACATCCAGAAAGAGTCAGAATACTAGCCTCAAATTATGGATAAAAGGAGTTTTTTATGCGCCTGATAACACTTTTAACAATCGGTCTGTCTTTGCTCACCGTCGGATGCTCCAAGGCACCGCAGCAAAAAGCCATCACCTTGGTCAATGCCGCCGCCGTAGATGCTCCCTTGCTGGAGCGCATCCGCGCTTTTGCTGAGCGCGAACTGCACGTTCCGGTGCGGGCGGTTGAAGGCCGGAAGCTGGCTGGCAAAGCCGACTTCCAAGCCTTGGAAAAAGCCGCACGGCGGAATAAGACCGACGCTGACGTCAGCCTGATCGTGCTGGCCGGGTTCAATGGTGAGCCGCGCCACTTGGCCGTTTATCCTTCCAGCGGCATTGCCCTGATCAATGTGCAACCGCTTTACACGGACGATGGGGAGGTTTTTGCCCGCCGTATTGAGCGACAGGTCATGCGCGCCGCCGCCTTTAATTTCGGATTGGAGCCTACGCCCGACCCATTTTGTGTGACTCGCGATTACACTTCGCTCGAAGATCTCGATTCCATGGGCCGCAACTTTTCGCCGCCGTGGCAGGGCCGTTTTGCTGACGAAGCGGAAAAACGCGGACTTATTTCTGCTGATGCTCCGGCTCAATAAAGCGCGCGGCAGATTTTACACTGGGTTCCGTCGCAGCCTCGCGCCGTGCAGTGTTCCCGTCCATAGAGAATCAGCTGGATGTGCAACTTGTTCCACCGTTCCGGCGGAAACAGCTTTTTCAGATCCACTTCGGTCTGCACCACGTTTTTACCGTTCGTCAGCTTCCAGCGCTGTGCGAGGCGGTGAATGTGTGTGTCGACCGGAAAGGCCGGAACGCCGAACGCCTGCGACATAATCACCGACGCCGTTTTATGTCCGACACCGGGAAGTTTTTCCAAAGCTTGGAAACTGTCCGGCACCTTGCCGCCGTGTTCGGCGATGAGTATTTTGGACATTTCATAAATCGACTTCGACTTGGTATTCGCCAGCCCGCAGGTTTCGATCAGCTTGCGGATTTTTTCCTGCCCGAGCTTTACCATTTTTTCCGGCGTGTCGGCTTTGGCGAACAGCGCGGGCGTCACCAGATTGACGCGCTTATCGGTGCACTGTGCGGAAAGGATCACGGCAACCAGCAGCGTGTAGGCGTCTTTGTGCTTCAACGGCACCTCGACGGCTGGATAAAGCTCATCCAGTCGTCTGCCGATATATTCTGCCCGTTCCTTTTTCGTACTCATGCAAAGGGATTTAATTGATTTGGAGTGCGGACGCAAGCGAAGCGCGAGGCCGCTTTTCTTGTTGCGACGTTCCTTTGACGGGAAAAGCTCCGTCGCACTTTGTTTGCCGGAGCACTCCAGAATAGACCTCATCTTGTTTATCCTGTTCATCCGGCCAGAAAATAGTAATTTTGGGATATGACACGCCAACAATTCGTAAACGTTCTCCGTAAACGGGCTTCCGGAAAACCCGCAACACGCGGCGAGGCATTTGCCCCCGCCAACATCGCGCTCTGCAAATACTGGGGCAAACGCGATGCCGAACTCAACCTGCCGGTTAATTCGAGCCTTTCCATTTCGCTCGGTAAACTCGGCACGCACACCGTCGTGAAATTTGCCAAAACCGCCGACAAAATTTTCCTGAACGGCAAACCGGCACCCGCGGACTTCGCCGCCCGGCTTTCAAAATTCCTGAATCTGTTCCGTGCCGAAGGACAATTTTTCGAAGT
>CAZTEK010000243.1:0-2885 GCA_964612095.1 uncultured Verrucomicrobiota bacterium | reverse complement strand
AGGCTCGCAATACGTCCAAAATCCACGAATCAGCATGTCCGGTGACTTGTCCGGTGACTTGTCCGGTGACTTGTCCGGTACTTATCGCTTCACCTGTTACTTGGTTCCTACTTAGTCCCTGCTTGGTCCCTGTTTCATGTGTGAGTCTCTCCGCCCGCGGATGCACCGGCAGGCGAACCAGATAATAAGTCCGGTCATCATCGCTATCAAACTCAGGCGCAGGCGACCCATTGGCCGCCATTTCCCGCAAAATTTTCGGGATACCTGTCGAACGGCCTTCGGTCAAATCCAGCTCTTTCAGGAATTCACCGATCCGCCGGTTCCGGTACCGGCGGCTCACCGCCCGTCCGGCCCGCAAATCATCCATACGAATCGACCGGTCGGGGCCGGGGAAACTCAGAATCACCAAATCCTGCGGGGTAATCCGAACCTCGACCGGCTCGCGGATTTCATACGACCGGTGATAGACCGCATTCACCAGCGCTTCTTCGACCGCCGCGTAGGGGAAATTCCAGAACCGATCCGCCTTGGCCCGGTCAGAATGTTTGATGACCGTCTCTTTAAGATAATTGCGCTGAATATAATCCAGCGCCTCGCGGGTCATCCGTGACAGCGGCCCGGAAAAAGTCTTCTCCTCAAACCGGTCGCCGCCCGCACCGTCCGGAAACCAGACCACATCAATCTGCGTCGCCGGGAAAAACCGGCGCGGATCGTCATTGAAAAACAGCAGCCCCGCATTTTTCGGGAAAGAAGCCTCCGACGGCCCGCCGACAATATTCATCTGCCGCCCGAGCGCCTCCGGCGAAAGCGACTTCACTTCACCGGCCAGCTCACTGCCCACCTCCCGCAAAAACTCCTCCATCAAACGCGGCGAAAGATCGTCAATAGATGCCTGCTGATTATAGCGATCATCAAAAGGCACCGTCGCCGCTAGACCGATCAATTCATGCTCGTCCGATCCCTTAGCCCGTACCGTGCTCGACTGCTTGCGTATGAAATAGGCCCACTCGGTTGCATCCTTCGCCAGACTCACCTTCGCCTTATACGGGCGCGTCTCACCGCCCGGCACCCAGATCACCAGAATCCATTTGCCGTCCACCTCGCACGGCGTCGAAAGCGGATGATACATCGGCTGAATGGCGGAATGACCGAGATTGAGAAGCTCCTTCTGAATCGCGTCGAGGGAATCGGGCGAAAGACCGACTGGCGGCAGAACCGGACGACCGTTTTTCTCGGCTATGCCGATCACAATGTATCCGCCGCCCAGGTTATGGAAATCGTTCGCGAAAGCGCAGATCGAATGGAGGACGGCCTCCGGGTTCCAGCCCGCTTTATACTCCAGCCGTTCCCACTCCACGGACTTCCCGCGCAGCACATCATCCATTGAAATCGGCAGGCTTAAATTTTTCATCGGCTTTTTCATTTCTAAGATTCACCGGCTGACTCGGCTTTTATTTCATTTTCTTTCTTCTTAGCGAAATGATCAAACATCCGGGCACATCTGAATATTTCGACAGCTGTTGCCAATGCAGTACCCGTCCGCCCGCAATTCACTTCCACTAAATTCGGCATCCTGACTCTCCTTAAATCCAATCAAACGCCCGCATCCGATCCCTTATTCTGCACAACGTCGCCGCCATGAGATCCGGAGCGGGAAGCACTCCATAAACCAGATTACGAAACTCTCCCGAATAACTGTGCGCCGTCTTTCGGATCATCCCGAACTTCACCGTCACCCAGTAATCCTTCTCTACATACACTTCGGGAAGCTGCATCTCTTGCGCCGTCGCCAAAACCGCCTGACGGAAAAGCCGACTGTCCTCATGAAGCCTCATTCCCGAATCCTCCACACGCCTGCATCCTTCAGCACCCGCCCGGCTCCGGGAATACTATACGTCGTCAGCGGATTCAGAGCCTCCATCAGACGAACAAACAATTCGCTATCTTCCGGATCGCCCAGCAAAGCCCCCAGCAGAGCGCGGGTTGACGGCGGATACTTCATCGCCAGACGCACCAGCGTCCGGCGGTCGTCCTCCGTCCTCTCCGCCACCAGTGCCCGCAAGCGCACACAGGCATCCTCCACCGAAGTCCCCGGAATCTTCTTCACCGTCCGGATACAATCCAGCAGTTGAAGCAGAGGAATATTCTCCGGCGTAATCCGGTTCTTCTGCTTCAAAAACACAATCCGGTACACGCCACGGCGCAGCGGCGGGCGAACCTCATTGCGCCCGATCTGAACAACCATCCCCACCTGCGTTGAAAGCTTCAACCGGTTGTAAACACTAAGGCCGGTCAGATAGCCCGTCACCCGCCCGCCGCTCTCCAGCAAATCCTTCACCACCTCATCCGGCCCCGGCGGCAGCACCCCGAACGGGCTGGATTCCGGCTTATAAAACCGCCCCTTCGACAACCGGACAATCTTTCCCGCATCCGCCATCCGGCTCAGCGCCTTGCGCGCCGCCTCCAGACTCTTCACCTCACCCTTAAAACTGGATGCGGTGAAAACATATCCCTTCGCGAAGCGATTGATCGAATTGCCAATAACATCAGTGGTTTTCATCAGAAACAGAACCTACAACCGCCCCGCAAAATGTCCAGTTTTTTTGATAAAAAACAGGACAAAACAACCTTAAATCAGACGAACTAGGCCAAATCTTGACAAAGTTCATCCAAACCTTGGAAGCGCCGCCGATGTTTTTCACAGCCGGGCAGCACGGTCTCCGGATTTAAAAGCGCTGCCGACGGCATAGGTAACCAATGCGCCGATCACTATCACCCAGGTCCACGCAATGGAAATCCACCCCATTTTAATGGCGGTAAGGCTTATAGCCGCCACCAACAGTCCCAACCCGATCGCCAGCATATTTCCGGTATCATTGCCGCGC
>CAZTEK010000242.1:0-2893 GCA_964612095.1 uncultured Verrucomicrobiota bacterium | reverse complement strand
ACATCCGTCGCGAACGCAGAACAGATTTCGAAAATCATTAACATTGTCACGGCTGACACCGCCCGCCGCATCGTGGTGGTTTCCGCGCCGGGCAAACGCAATAAAGCCGATACGAAGGTCACCGACCTGCTGATCGCGCTGGCCAATACCGTAATCGCCGGAAAAGATTTTGAGGCCGACCTGATGGCGGTGGTGAATCGCTACGCAGAAATTCAGCGCGACCTGAAACTGCCGGAAGCGGTGACTAAAACCATCGAAGCCGATCTGCGTGGTCGTATTAAAGGCCGCGGCAAAAACGATGCCCAGTTCATGGACGCAATGAAAGCCGCCGGCGAAGACTGCGCCGCCCGCGTAATTGCTGAAGCGTTTACCAAAGCCGGATTCCCGGCAAAATACGTCAATCCCGGCGACGCCGGTATGTTGCTGAGTGACGATTTTGGCAACGCGCAGGTGCTCGATGAGTCCTACCCGAAACTGGCCGCGCTGAAAAACATCAAAGAGATCGTGATCTTTCCCGGCTTCTTCGGTGTCACTAAAGGCGGCGATGTGGCGACTTTCCCGCGCGGCGGCTCAGACATTACCGGCGCGATTCTCGCGGCGGCGGTTAAAGCCGACGTTTATGAAAACTTCACCGACGTCGATTCCGTCTGCTCGATGGATCCGCGTATCATCGAAAATCCGCCCGCCATCGATTGCATGACCTACCGCGAAATGCGCGAACTTTCCTACGCCGGTTTCGGCGTGTTTCACGACGAAGCGATCATTCCGGCGGTTCAGGCCAATATTCCGATCTGTATCAAAAACACCAACAATCCAGCGGCTCCCGGCACCATGGTCGTGCCGAAGCGCGCCCCCAGCGAACGCACGGTCGTCGGTATTTCCAGCGCTCCCGGCTTCTGCGCCGTTTACATTGATAAATACATGATGAACCGCGAAATCGGTTTCGGCCGCCGCCTGCTCCAGATTCTGGAAGACGAAAAAATTTCCTTTGAACACACGCCGTCAGGGATCGATAACATGTCCGTCATTTTGGCATCGGCGAATCTTCCTGCGGCACGGGAAAAAAAGGTTGTCGCGCGCATCAAAGCTGAACTGAAACCCGATGCGGTGCTGGTTGAACACGGACTCGCGCTCATCATGGTGGTCGGCGAAGGAATGCACTATGCAGTCGGTATGGCCGCCAAAGCCACGCAGGCCATGTCTGCCGCCGGTGTGAACCTGGAAATGATCAATCAGGGCGCGTCCGAAATCAGCATGATGTTCGCCGTCAAAGACTCCGAACGCGAAAAAGCTCTCCGCGCTCTCGGTAAAGCTTTCTTCGGGATTTAGTTTCCGAATATTGCCTGCCCTGAGCCTGTCGAAGGGGAAGATTTTCTACCACAGAGAGCACTGAGGCACAGAGAGTTTCCAAAGTTTGGAAAGAAGAAATACTTGAATGCGAGGACAGACCCGAATGGCACTAAGTTAAGGAGTTTTAAGCCAAAATCCGGATAAAAGTTGGGATCGTGTTTTTACAAAGTAGGATAGCGCTTCCAGCCTGTCCACCGTAGCTCAGCCGAACAAATGAAGACAGGCTGGAAGCCCTGTCCTACCTTACAGAACCACCGTCGAAAAGAGCTTAACTTAGTGCCATTCAGGACAGACCCCGTTTACCCCATTTACTGCTTCGGAATGACAAGTTCTCTTACATCCTCACCGGCAATGAGAGCCTTCCAAGTTGCATTGAGTTTATCTTGTCTGCTTCGCGCCCACTTGAGAACTGGTTTCTCATATTTGGCTGGCATGCAGCCGACAAGTCGTTCAAGCGTATCGATCGCGTAAGATGCCGCGTGCTGTTGTTTGTACTCGATATGAAAGTGTGGGCGATCGTGATTCTGTTCCGTCCTCATACGGAGTTTCGTATGGTTTTGTTGAAATAGACAAAGCTCTATGAAACTGCGCCGCCCACCGCCGTTATCCATAAGATCTGCAAGATCCAGCACCCTTTCCAGTTCTTCGACATCAGACTCGCAGATATGCACAACAGTTTCAGGTTCGCTCATTCTTGTCTCTATCTCAACGGTTTATGGGGAAAGTGTCCCGTTCTAGTAATTTTCCGAAAGCGGTCTTATTTCACTCTACACGTTTTTGTAATCTTTCCATGGAGACCTTTTCCGATAGCATCCAACAAGTTCTTCTTTGTATTCACTCCGCCTTTATCAACGAAAATTGTCGTCCCAAGAGATGTGAATTCTTTCTCTCCTTGGTTTTTCCTGAGTTGCGTGACTCCGATTCCGTCTAGACTCGGACGGGCGCATCGGGATAAGTCCAAAGGCCATCATGAGACTCAAGGCCATGGTGCGTGATCTATGGGAAGCCCGACAAAGCCTGACCAGTAAGCAACTGCGCGACCAATGGCGGCGGTACATCATCGGCTGGTGGAACTACTTCAAGCTGGCCGACCGGCTATGGGAAGTGCGAGACCTGATTGGATGGATACGCCGACACATGAGCAAATGTTTCTGGCTACGCTGGAAAACCCCGCGCGGGCGAATCAACGCCCTGAAACGTCTCGGCGTAGAAGGGCGAGCGCTTGGAATCGGCTATACCGGACTGGGAGCGTGGAGGATTGCCTGCCATTGGGCAATGAATCAAGCCCTGTCAAACGCGACACTGAAACGCTATGGGTTTATCATACCGTGGGACTTCGCGGAGGCACGAAAGTGACCTCTGCTGGGTTCAACCGCCGGATGCGGAAAACCGTACGTCCGGTGGTGTGGAAGGAGCACGGGGCGAAATCCCCGTGCTTCCATCCGATCCTTGACGCAACCGCATACGATTTGACGTGCAATCGAGGGTCTTGGAAGTTAAACGGTTGTCATGAAAGTCACGTTTCTCGGTACGGGTACTTCGC
>CAZTEK010000241.1:0-2898 GCA_964612095.1 uncultured Verrucomicrobiota bacterium | reverse complement strand
AAACCTCCGTCGCCTGCAAGTTGCGCCGATAGACCTCATCACGGTTCTTCAACACACCGTGTTTAACCTCAACCTGCAACGTTTCGCGTATATTTTCGGGCTGCATCTCTTTAGATAGCCGGTTGCGGATGTGTTCAACCACATACGCTTTTTTCCGCTCCCACGGCATGACACTGAAGAGCCGCACAGCCTGTAAATAATAACGCATGCGCAGAGCCCATTTTGCGGGCGTGTGAGTCCAGACATCCAGTACGGCCAGCAGAGAAACTTCACGTCCCTGCGCCTTAAGCTGCAACGCCATTTCGTACGCCAGCGTTCCGCCAAAGCACCATCCGCAAAGCATATACGGCCCTTCCGGCTGAAACTCAGTCAGCAGTTTCACATAGTGCGTGCACATCGCTTCGATTGAACCGTGAATCGCTTTTACATCATGCAGGCCGAGCGACTGAAAGGCGTAACACGGCTGGTCACCCGGCAGGTTGTGAATGAGATTGGAGTACATCAGCACGTCGCCCGGTGCTGTATGCAGGAAATAGAGCGGGGTTTTCCCCGGACGTCCGCGCCGCAGCGTCACCAGCGACGACCAGCGTGCATCCTGCGATTCAACGGCATACCGCGAACCGAGCACTTTGGTCATTTCTTCGATCGTCGGGAACTGGAATATCTGATCAACGCTCACATCGTAACCCGCTTCGCCGAGACGGTCGATGAGCTGAATGGCCAGCAAGGAATGTCCGCCGAGATCAAAAAAGTTATCGCAGACGCTGACCTTTTCAATTCCGAGCACTGAACACCAGATTTCAGCCAGCGCTGTTTCTTCAGGGGTGCGCGGCGCTGTAAACCCTATACAACCGGCGTGCATGCCGGTGTCAGGAACTGGCAGATTCTTTCGGCTGATTTTCCCGGTAGAGGAAATCGGCAGATGATCCATTTCCATGAAGTATTGAGGAATCATGTAGTCGGGCAGACGGCTTCCTAAATAACTGCGCAGTTCTTCTCTGGAAACCTGCCGACCTTGAGCAACCGCATAGTATGCCGCGAGCGCACGGCGTCCGAGTTGCACTTCCGGTGCAGTCACGGCGACCTGAGTTAACGCTTCGTGCTGCGAAAGCACCTGTTCAATTCCGTCGAGTTCGATACGGAACCCGCGCACCTTGACCTGCCGGTCCTGACGTCCCTGAAATTCGACGCGACCGTCGGACAGCCAGCGGGCGCGGTCGCCGGTACGATAGAGCCGCGAGCCGGGCTCTGAACTGAACGGATTCGGTACGAATGCATTACGGGTCAGCTCCGGCTGATTGAGATAGCCCAGCGCCAATCCGTCACCGCCGGTGTACAGCTCGCCCGTCACACCAACCGGCACCGGACGCATCTGTTCATCAAGAATATAAACCGTCGTGTGGGCAATCGGACGCCCGATCGGCACACTGCCGCAGAACTCGTCTGGAGTATGTAGCGGACAGCAGCAGGTAAACGTCGTGTTTTCGGTCGGACCGTAGCCGTTGATCAGGCAGCATCCGTGAAGCTCACTCAACACCCGCTTCACTTCAGGAACGGACAGCACGTCGCCGCCCGCCAGCAACTGTTTAACTCCGCGAAGATCGTCCAGCCGTTCCGAAACCATCGCCCGGAACAGATCGGCCGTCAGCCAGAGCGTATTGACTCCGGAGTCGCGAATAATGCGTCCCAGCTCTTCAAGCGAAGGCGCTTGCGGCGGATACAAGACAACCCGTCCGCCATTGAGCAGCGCCGCCCAGAGTTCAAAGGTCGACGCATCGAATGCAATCGGTGCAAAGTGAAGCGTGCAGGTTTCTGCATTGAGCCGGACATAATTCGCATTTCTAACCAGCCGCACCACGCCGCGATGAGGTACAACAACGCCTTTCGGCTGTCCGGTCGAACCGGAGGTGTACATGACATAGGCCGGGCTTTGCGCACTGGATTTATTCGGCGAATTTTTATCACCCTCTCCGCTCAGCGCTTTTTCATCCAAACCGATTTTCTGTCCGCTGAAATCCGGCAATGCATTTTCCAGACCGGATTGACACAGCACAATCTGCATCGCCGTGTCTTTCATCATGTGAGCCAGGCGCTCTGCCGGATAGGCGGTGTCGAGCGGAACATACGCTCCGCCTGCCTTAAGAATTCCTAACAGACTAACCGTCATCTCGACCGAACGTTCAAAGCAGAGGCCGACACAATCGCCCTCTTTCACCCCCAGCTTGCGCAGATGATGCGCCACACGGTTAGCGCGTCGGTTCAGCTCGCCGTAACTGACCGCGGCAGCGTCTGCCGCCTGAACTGCTGGCGCATTCGGTACGGTCGCGGCGAATTCTTCAAACAGCGTATGAATGCACGCATTGCGCGGATAATCGGTTGACGTATGGTTCCAGATTTCCGTCAAAAGCTTCTGCTCTTCCGCAGGAATTAAAGGCAACTCAGCGATAGAGGTTCCGGAGTTTTCAGCAATCCCGTTCAGTAGCGTTTCGAACTCCGCCATGTATCGCCGGATCGTTTTTGCATCGAACAGCCCGGTGCTGTAGGACCATTCCATCGCCGTCCGTCCGTCCGGCAAATCCATTACGTTGAGGAAAATTTCAAAATTTTCGTAGTGGCGCGGATTGGAAATGAACTCGAACTTCATCCCAGCATAACGAATCGTGCTCAAATCGATGCCGTTATCAATATTAAATACCAGCGGCACCAGCGGAATCCTCGAAGGATCGCGCGGAAGGTTTAGTTTTTTCACCAGCGTTCCGAACGTGAAATACTGGTGATCAAAGGCATCCAGCATCACACGGCGCAACTGTTGCAAATACTCCGTAAACGGCACTTGCGGATCAAGCTGACTGCGTAATGGCATCAGATTGACACAATGGCCGACCAGATTTTCGCAGT
>CAZTEK010000240.1:0-2908 GCA_964612095.1 uncultured Verrucomicrobiota bacterium | reverse complement strand
CTTTGCGCATCCTGAAAATCAATCCAGTCAAAGCCCTGCCAAGAGGATTCAATGTCGTAGAGCGCAGATTCACCGGTGTAGAGACCGTTCAGTTTCGCCACCAGTGTTTTAAGCTTCCGGTGCGGATCGTAAGCCAACAGGTTCCAATCGAGACTGGTCGTAGCGTCCCATTCGCGCCACTGGCCGATCTCACAACCCATGAAGAGTAGTTTTTTGCCGGGATGCGCAAACATATAGGCAAAGAGCAAGCGCTGGTTAGCAAATTTCTGCCAGAAGTCGCCGGGCATTTTGTCGAGCAACGAGGCTTTGCCGTGGACGACTTCGTCGTGCGAGAACGGCAGGATGAAGTTTTCGGTGAAGGCGTAGATCATAGAAAACGTCAGGTCGCCCTGATGGTATTTGCGGTGAACCGGATCTTTGCTGAAGTATTTCAGCGTGTCGTTCATCCAACCCATGTTCCACTTGAAGTCGAAGCCGAGTCCGCCGAGATCAACCGGATGCGAGACTTGCGGGAACGCGGTAGATTCTTCGGCAAACGTCAGGAAGCCGGGGCATTCCGTGTGCACCATGCTGTTGAAATGCTTTAGAAATTCAATCGCTTCGAGATTTTCACGTCCGCCGTACTTGTTCGGAATCCACTGTCCGGCTTCGCGGGAATAATCCAGATAAAGCATACTGGCAACGGCATCCACGCGCAGACCGTCGATGTGATATTCGTGCGCCCAGAAAATGGCGTTGGAGAGCAGGAAGCCGCTCACTTCATTGCGTCCGTAGTTGAAAATCAGCGTGCCCCAGTCCATGTGCTCGCCCATTCGCGGATCGGCGTGTTCGTAAAGGTGCGTGCCATCAAAATAGCCGAGGCCATGCGCGTCTTTCGGAAAGTGCGCCGGAACCCAGTCGAGGATAACGCCAAGACCTTCTCGATGGCAGCGGTCGACAAAAAAACGGAAATCGTCGGGCGAACCGAACCGCGAAGTTGGTGCGAAGTATCCACCGGTCTGATAACCCCACGAACCGTCGAATGGATGCTCGGCAATCGGCATCAGCTCAATATGCGTATAGCCCATTTCTTTGACGTACGGAATCAACTGATCGGCCAGTTCGCGGTAGGTCAGCCAGCGGTTGCCTTGCTCGACGTTGCGCTTCCACGAACCGAGATGCACTTCGTAAACGCTGATCGGCTTTTCGTGCCACTTTGTTTTCCCGCGCTGTTCGATCCACGCGGTATCGTTCCACTGATAACGGCCAAGGTCGCAAACCACCGATGCGGTGTGCGGACGTACTTCAGCGGCAAAAGCATACGGGTCGGCCTTCTGCGCCCAAAAGCCATGCTGGCCTTTGATCTCAAATTTATACTGATCGCCCTCTTTGACACTGGGAATAAACAGTTCCCAGACCCCGGAATTACCGATGGGTTTCATCGGATGAATCCAGGCTTCCCAATTATTGAACGAACCAATCACGCTGACGTGTTGAGCGTTCGGCGCCCAGACCGCAAAATAGACACCCTTCTTGCCATCCTCTTCCAGCAGGTGCGCGCCAAACTTTTCATAAGTCCGGTAATGCGCGCCCTTGCCGTACAAAAACAAATCAAAGTCCGTCAGCTTCGGTCTCGCTTCCATATTTTTTTTCCCGATCTTCTTTTTCAATCTCTGGAAACTTTTATTTTCAATAGCCTGCAATTAGTGCAAATAAAACCGCAACGGATAGATTAACCAACGTGCCGAGCAAATAATACGCAACATTTTCAGCCATTTTTTCTTTGCGTACAAATTCTTTGGCGGCCATGACAATGGCTAACGCCCCGAATTCCTTCTGCGACACAAACATAAAAATCAGTAACGTTTCAAAAAAACCAATCCAAAATCCAACGGATCTCAGGTTCACCCCTTTACCCGAAGGAAAAACCGACTCCCCATCTGGTTTGGACGCATCCAGAAAAGGCAATAATTTTTGGATGATCACCGTCGAAACCAGAATAGACGCTGTAAATGATCCGACATATCTAATGACCATCCACTACCTCTTTTCTTTGGCTCAAACTCAACAGAACCGCCCGAATCGTTTCTTCGGCCTGAAGAACCTCTTCCGCGCTTCCGCGCTTTACAGCATCGGAAACGGACTGCTGGTGCTTTAGCAACTTCGCGGCGATCTCCACTTGAGAAGCTCCCGACTTCAATAAGCAGTACACCTTGTACTGATACGATGTCATATTATTCAGTAACAAATTACTCATTTCCGTCAGCGAGGTGAGTATCCGATCTTGCAAAGTATCACCCAAAGACCATCGACAAAAGCTCCGCGACCGCTTCAGGTCGCTCATCAACTTACCTGCAGATTTAAAAACTTCACCGCCAATCTGGCGAATATCTTCTGTTACCACACCAGCATATCCGCAGACCGCAACAAACCGGATTTTCCCAATTTCAAAAATGGCCTGCTGCACGGCATCTACAACATTATAAAGATTTACCGGAGAATCAAACAACCCGGCAATTTCATCGCCATAACTGATCTGAAGATTCCGCACGGGTTTGGGCGTGATTGTGCTATTAATGCGTTGCAACTCTTCTTCCAGCGTCTGAAAAACCCGTGCGCGATCAGCCGCCGACAGCACGGTCGATCCTTGGATATCAGCCAACAATAAATAATATTTTCTGGATATATCCATGACTGGACAATCTAAACTCATTGTCTTTAAAAAAACAATGGTTTTAGTATGATTTTTAATACGCCCGCGCGTCGCTATTTTCCATGAAATTGACAAAGGAACGGTTGACGACGCGGTTGCCGCCGGGGGTCGGATAGTCGCCGGTGAAATACCAGTCGCCCTTATGGTTCGGGCAGGCGGCATGCAGCCCTTCGATGCTCTGATAGATCACCTGAAACTGCGCCTTGAGATCGGTAG
>CAZTEK010000239.1:0-2918 GCA_964612095.1 uncultured Verrucomicrobiota bacterium | reverse complement strand
ACGTTCATGCGGCAGCCGATGTAGAGTGCGCGAAGCTGTTCGAGTTTTTCGAGGTTTTCCAGTCGGCACGGCGGTTCCGCCACTAGTTTTAAAAGATAGTCGCGGCGGTAGGCGTAAATGCCGATGTGCCGCCAGTGCGCGCCGATTGCATCGGTTCCGGCGTCGCGGACGTGCGGAATGACGGAACGGGAAAAATAGAGCGCCTGTCCGTCGCGGGCAAAGACGGCTTTGACGATCGCCGGGTTTTTCAGGTCGGCTTCGTTTTTAATCGGCGCGGCGGCGGTCGCCATATCCCAGTCGCCGGAAGTCATCACAGCAGCCAAGCGGTCGATCAGCGCCGGATCCATCAACGGTTCGTCACCTTGAATGTTAATCAGCACGTCGCAATCTTCTCCGGCGACGGCTTCGGCAATCCGGTCGGTGCCCGACGGATGGTCGGCACGGGTCATAACGGCTTTGACACCGGGAATTTTAAAGGAGGCAACGGCATCGATAATGCGCTGGTCGTCGGTGGCGACCAGAACAGCGGCGAGCGATTTCGCTTTGACCACCTGTTCGGCGACGCGCTGAATCATCGATTTACCGGCGATCATCGCCAGCGGTTTACCCGGAAGCCGGGTCGAAGCCCAGCGTGCCGGTATGACTCCGATCACACGACTCATGCCGCGCTCCCAGGCGTGAACGTACTCATGTAAGCAATCAATTCCTGCTGTGTGCAACAGGCGGTACCGAGCTTGCCAACCACAACGCCTGCGGCGAAGTTGGCCAGTTCAGCCGCTTCAAGGAAACTCGCCCCGGCGGCCAGCGCCAACATGTAGGCGGCGATCACGGTGTCGCCCGCGCCGCTGACATCGTACACTTCACGCGCCCGGGTCGGAATATGTTGCGGCGCAGCACCTTGCTCCAGCAGCAACATGCCATGTTCGCTCAACGTCACCAGCAGAACTTCAGCATCCCAGCGTTCCTGCAAAATACGACCGGCCTCGATCAGCGGTTTATCTTTCAACGGATCGGCCGCCGGACGAACGTATGGAAGCCCGGCCACGGCAAAGGTTTCACGACGGTTCGGACTGGCAAACGTAATGCCGCCAACGTTGAGCGGGTGGGTATCTTTCGGGTCGTAGCCGACCGGAATTCCCGCTTCGTGCGCGGCGCTCACGATGTGATCGATTACATCCTGTTCCAACGTGCCTTTGCCATAATCCTCAATAATCACAGCGGTCGCGTTATTTACCGCATCACACAATTGGGCTAGAAACTTTTCCTTATCCGCACCAGTCCAGTCGGGATAACGCTCACGATCCACGCGCACCACCTGCTGACGTTCAGCGATCACGCGGGTTTTTACAGTCGTTTGCGCACCAGTCAGTTCATAAACCGCGCCGCAGTCAATGCGCATACCGGAAAAAACTCGTTTAAGCTCGGCGCCATGCTCATCTTTTCCAAGGATCCCTGCCGCCAGACACCGTCCGCCGAGTGCAGCGACATTGGCACAGACGTTCCCTGCACCGCCGGGCATATATTTCTCACCCGTCACTTCGACCACCGGAACCGGCGCTTCGGGCGAAACCCGCGAAACGGTTCCATAAATAAAGCGGTCAAGAATCAAATCGCCGACTACCAGCACGCGCTGACCGTCCATTTTTGCAAAGATATCTTTCGCACGGTTATTTGTTAGTTTCATCGCCGTCCTTTTTTTCTTTAATCCAAAAATCTTCGCCTGGACCATTCACCTCATGAAGCGTCACACTGACCCGCCCGAACGGAGTACTCAACCGGGTCTGAGTCAATAACCGCCGCGGATCGCGTGATATCCATACCGTAGCCTTTCCTTTGCGCACAAACAAGCCGTCAAACATAGCTTCCGGCTTCAATTCAAGGCTCGGAACATCTCGATCATAATGCGGCAGGTCAACCTGTCGAATGCCGAATGTTTTGAGAAATAAATCGTAGATTTTTTCATCGGCCATCACACGATGGGTGGTTTCCGTATTCTCCTCCAGCTGAACCGACCGCATAAAATACATAAAACTGAAAATATCACGCATACCGGGCTTGATATCGTAGGTCTTTTCCTTGCCGTTCACCAGATGCACGTAGTGTGCCTTGAGCGTATTGAAATCAAACGTCGTCACTTCATGGCAACGGTAATTCCGCTCCTTGATGTCCTGCATATACCGCACGGGCAGCAGCGTCTCCGGATCAATAAAACTCTCATGCAGATCATCCACTTTGCAAATGTGATCAAAAAACGGGTAAGTCCTCGTTGTGAGCCGCAATGCCAGTACCTCGCGCCCTTCATAGGTATCCATCTGCGTCACCGCCTTCGACCACGCCACCGGAATACCGTTCCAAGTAATGGAATAGATCAGTTCCTCACCAACCGGAAACGGTAGCGAAGCGGCACACACTGAGAATACACACCCTCCCAGCAATACTCCCAAAATGACAAAAAATCTCTTCATTAAACTCCGACCCGATTCTCATCCTACATCGCGCACAAACTGCCGACATTTCACACCCGCCTCGACAAACAATGCCCGCGTCTGCGCATTAAAGTGATATTCATGCTCATACACCACTTCTGCAAGCCCCGCATTGATAATCATCTTCGCGCACATCAAACACGGACTAATCGTGCAATAAAGAATCCCGTCCTTCACCGAAATACCGTGATAAGCCGCCTGAACAATCGCGTTCTCCTCTGCGTGACAACAGACACAGTCACCTAATGAATGGCCCGACGGCGCATCTGAATTACAGCGGGCACAACCGCCCTCGTCGCAATTGGCAATACCGCGCGGTGTACCGTTATAGCCTGTCGAAATAATTCGCCGATCACGAACAATCACCGCCGCCACCTGACGTCGACAGCAATTACCACGCCGTGACACCACATGCGCAATATCCATAAAATA
>CAZTEK010000238.1:0-2926 GCA_964612095.1 uncultured Verrucomicrobiota bacterium | reverse complement strand
GGCCTGTAATGGGACTTTGCTTTCTGAAACATCGACGACGATCGCTTCAAATGGCTCGTCGCCAACCCATAGCGATGGGTAACGTTTATAATAGTCCAGTTTTTCACTCGCCGATACAATCAGCCGGAAAGCCACCGGACAGTTGGTGATATACTGTTGCAGAACAAAGTATTGTCCGTTGGTCATACACGGAAATAGTTCCATTGGATTCAATCCGGCGAGATTATAGCCATGCAGGTTGCCATGAAATGGTTTTAATTTTTTTGATAGGAACCAGTCTCCGAAACGATCATTCAGTATGGTACCGAACTCAAAATGCAAATGACTACGCTGAACGGGAATCCCAAACGTTGAGGTGTTTCCCATCCGACCGATTTCGGCTCCGCGCGATACGGTATCGCCTTCTTTTAGACCGATATCGGCTGAGGCAAGGTGTGCGTAAAGCGTGTAATATTCGCCAAGCGTGTCTTTATGGATCAACACGACATAAATCCCGTAGGAAGAGTTCCCTGCGACACGACTAATGTAGCCGACGCACCCATCGGCAACGGCAAACACCGGGTCTTTGGCACGCCCTTTTGAATCATGCTCAGTCGGCGCAATGTCCACGCCTTCATGAAAAGCCGGAAGAAACAGTTTGCCGAATTTTCGAGTGCGGGTTGATCCGTACCAAGCCGACTCAATTTTTCCTGATTCGGTTGCCATATACACCGCAAGATTATTCGTTTCATCGAGCCGAGTCTGCGGAGTTGGAAACGAAAGAAGTAGTCCCGGAATCACAATCGGTTCAGTACAAGGCGCTACTGATTCTGTTGTCTTGGGCATACTACTGCGGAACATCCAGCATCCGGCACCGATCAAACTGATGGTAATAAGTAAGGCGATATTGCGGCCTAAAGAGGCGTTTTTAGTGGTAGGTAAAGAAATGTATGACATAAATTAAGCGACGAATGGTGACAGACTAATTTGTAAAAACAACCGCAAACGTTTTATGCGATTGTGTTTTTTTAAAACCTGCGGAAACTGAACGGATATGAATAAAAAAGTGGTCATCGGAATCCTGAGTGCAGTCGTTCTTGGCGGTTTGCTCTGGCAGAAATTCCAGACGGTTTCTAATCCGTCGTGGGAGCAACCGGCAATGAGTTCCACTGCCCATATCACCCTTTCCGGACGATTCAATTCAAGTCGGCTCAAAGCCCTTCACCAACGAATTGATGCCGTACTCGAAGAATCGAAACAGCTCGTTAATATATGGGATGAAACCACTGAAATTTCGCAATTCAACCGCTTCGTCTCTACAGAGCCGTTCCCTGTTTCGGCGAAATTTGCTGAAATTATACGCTACGCCTTGGGTTTTAGCGCACAAACCGAAGGGGCGTTTGACCCAACAGTAAAACCGCTGGTAGATCATTGGGGGTTTGGGCCGAAAGCAGATGCTCAACCGCTGGAAGAAATCATGCAGGCCGTCGGCTGGCAAAAGGTACGGATTGAAAGCGGCACGCTGATTAAAAGTCACCCGCAACTCCAGCTCGATCTCGCGGCAATCGCAGACGGATACGGTGCGGACTGTGTTGCCGCTGTTATCCGTGCGCACGGTTGCACAAACTTTTTGATCGAAGTGGGTGGAGAACTGATCGCAGAAGGAACGAAGCAATCCGGCAAGCCATGGCGTGTCGGAATTGAAGCGCCGTCGCCAGAAAAAACGTCCGGTACAGAAATTTTCCGAACTTTGGAAATTTCCGGCAAAGCGATGGCTACATCCGGCGATTACCGTAATTTCCAACTCCGCACCGATGGCACACGCTATTCGCATATTATCGACCCGCACACCGGTAAACCTGCGGAGTCCGATGTCGCCGCCGTAACGGTGCTCGCGCCCCGCTGCGCAGATGCCGACGCGATTGCGACGACCCTTTGCGTGATGGGTTCAGAAAAAGGGTTCCAGTGGTTGGAAAAACATCCTGATTTTCAGGCGTTTTTTATTCTCCACGCCACGAACGGCACTTTTACGTCACAAGCTTCAAGTGGATTTCCAAAAACGAATCAGAACAATTAGTATGGATCAGTAGAAATTCGTGAGTACTCTATTCCTGCAAAGGAGACTGCCATGAAACTTTTTCTAACCGCCCTGCTCTTCACCATGTCAGTTTACGCTCAGGAAACAACGCTGAAGCTATATTCTGTTCACTACACCGATCCATCTTCGGCTGGCGAAGTGATCCAAATGATGATGCCCTCGACGAACGGACTCAGTATTCAGGCTATAGATCGCAAGTTGGCGGTTCGCGGCACGGCAGAGCAGCACGCAACAGTTGAAACAATGCTACGTGAACTCGATCAGCCACCAAAAAATGTGCAAATCAACGTCGAGTTCGCCCGTAGCGGACAAAATTCAAACCGTGAAATGGGAATCCGTCCAAGCGGCCCCATCATGATAAGCGATGGCGAAGTTCACGGCACGTTCGAGGGCCGGTTCAACAATCAACGCACCACCTCCAGCGAAAACGTCACACAAATGCTGGTGGCGATGGATGGTCATAGTGCCTCGCTGAGAGTCGGCGAAACGGTGCCTTACCTCGCCTGGCTGACGGAATACGGCACTCGCCATGGATATATCCGTGAAACACACATTGAATGGCGCGATGTCGGTTCGTTTTTAGCGGTTATACCTAAAATTATCGATAACGGGCCTATGATTCGTATCCGACTGGTTCCGACATTAAGCGGGCGGCTAATAGACGGAAATCAACAAACGATCCAGTTTACCGAAGTGTCCACCGAGGTGATCGCCCGCGACGGACAAACGGTTTCCATTGGCGGGTTTACACAGAATCAGGATTTCTACTCAAAATTCCTGATCGGACGTTCCGGCGGAAATGAATCATCGGTAACCGATATCACGTTAACACCAAGAATTCTAAATTGA
>CAZTEK010000237.1:0-2930 GCA_964612095.1 uncultured Verrucomicrobiota bacterium | reverse complement strand
GGTACGCGTCCGTGAGTAATCCTCATAAGTAGGGTCGATGGTGATCGCGCTCTTCCTCATCCAATTATCTTTAAACTCATACCGCAAACGGACATCCGCCCCGGCATCAAAATCCCATCCTTCTTTCTTCGCTGTCGCCTCCGCCGGCTTCTGCGCGAAAGCCGTTGAAACCATCATCGTAAACGCCATTCCAATAAACAATTTCTTCATATTCTCCATCATTCCTTTTATTTTAATAATTTTTTAACCGCATCATCAATCACACGACGTTCTTCGCGGACGGTTTCGACGACGGCAGACGCACGGTCTTTGAGCAATTCCCAGTCGATGCCGAGCGGCGCGCCGAGGTGTGTCTTCTGCATGATGGCTTTCACCGGATCGATGTTTGCCAGTTCACCGAGGTTTTCTTTGACGTGATGGTAGGCGTCGCGGAACGGCATCCCCTGCCCGACCAGTTCGAGTGCGCGGTCGGTGGCGAAAACATCCGGCGTGAATCCGGCCAGCAGTTTGTCTTTGTTCACGCGGATTGCCTGAATGAACGGCGACAGCACCCGCAGACAGGCGCGGGTCATAGCAATTCCTTCCATGAAAGGTTCCTTGGCGTCCTGCAGATCGCGGTTGTAACCGCCGGGCGATCCTTTAACCAGATCATACACGGCGATTTCGCAGGCTTTTACGCGGGTGGCACGGGCGCGCACCAGCTCGATGACGTCCGGATTTTTCTTCTGAGGCATAATGCTGCTTCCGGTAGTCAGCTCATCCGGCAACGTGAAGTAGCCGAACTCCGGCATAGTGAACAGCATCAAATCCTGCGCCATGCGCGAAAGCGAAAGCATCACCTGGCTCATCGCACCGAGTACGATCGACTCCAGCTTGCCGCGTCCATTATTGGCGTAGAGCACCGTGTGCGTCGGACGGCTAAATCCAAGCAGATCGGCGGTCAGCTCGCGGTCGATCGCCAGCGGCACGCCGTAGCTGGCGGCGGAACCCAGCGGACACTGATCGTTCAGTTCATAGGCGTTGACCAGCAAAGCACAGTCGTCGAGCAGGCTTTCGGCGTGCGCGGCGGCCCAGAGACCGACGGACGACGGCATACCCGGCTGCATATGGGTTCTTCCAACCATTGGAACTTTTTCATTTTTCTTGGCGAAGGCCAGCAACGCGGAAATCAGCGCAGCGGCTTCGGCGAGCGTGCCGAGCATTTCTTCGCGGGCGTAAAGGCGCAAATCGACAGCGACCTGGTCGTTGCGGCTGCGGCAGGTGTGAACTTTCTTACCGAGATCGCCCAGCTTTTCCGTCAGCGTCCGCTCTACCGCCAAATGGACATCCTGATCGGCCAGACGGATTTTAAATTTACCTTCAGCGGCCAAAGCGATAATCGCCTTCAGTTCCTTGACCACCTTCTTGCGTTCGGCTTCGGTGATAATCGTGGGCTTCACCTTCATTTTCGAAAGCATCGTCACATGCGCGGCAGTGCCAATGCAGTCAGCGGTGATCAGATTCATATCCAGTTCGACATCGCGCCCCGCCGTAAACGCCAGCACTTCCTCGTTAATCGTTCCAACCGTTGTTTTCTGTGTTTTCATAAATCTGTTCCTTCCTTCGAATCGGGCAGAGAGTACCTTACAAAATCATTAATCGACAAAATCATTTCTCCGTCAAACGCTTCACACCGGCATCATCTGCCAGCACCCGCATCTGCTCAATCGCGACACGGTTGAGTTTTTTCAGTCTCTCGGGCTGCGTAATCCCGTCCTGAATCAACAACGCATTCAAGCTTTCCATATTAGCCAGACAGACCAAC
Source organism: uncultured Verrucomicrobiota bacterium (assembly GCA_964612095.1). Taxonomy (GTDB): domain Bacteria; phylum Verrucomicrobiota; class Kiritimatiellia; order Kiritimatiellales; family Tichowtungiaceae; genus Tichowtungia. The sequence goes on along the minus strand of CAZTEK010000237.1, from coordinate 1,126 downwards.
TGAGCGGCGTTGGCCTGATCCCGGACGTTCCCCTTTTCGTCAGGGTTGGCATCGCGCCACAACTTCGCCGTTATTCCGAACAACGCCATATTCAACACATCAGCTTCATTCGCGTAAACAAAGCCAATCTGCCGCGGGGTCAACTCCGGAGGAATCAAATGTGCTTGCACCGCATCAGTGTGGATTCGGTAATTGATTCGCGCCAAATTGCGCCGAATATCCCAACCTAGCAGCTTTTGCTCCTCCTCCTGAAGGCGCTGAAACTCCTTAATCAGATAGAGCTTAAATTCGGCGGATATCCACGAAGCAAACTCAAAAGCTATGTCCTTGTGAGCATAGGTTCCGCCGTACCGTCCAGCCTTCGAGGTGATTCCAATGGCCCGCGTGCTATTGATCCAGTTCTTACTAGAAAGGATAAACCCGTTAGACCCGGCTTCATTTTTAATGTTACGGAATTCCGTAACATTAAAATCGGGGTTGTGAAGTTTCTCCCATAAACCCATAAACTCGATCGTGTACCGAGTGCTTAACCAATGCGAAATAACCAACCCGGTTGCTTCCGGGTTTTTATGCCGAGCAATGTCCGTGATAGATATATAATCCTCCTGCTCAGACTTCAACACGGTGATTTCGCTTCCGGCCACCTTCATCTTTAGGCTTTTCCCGCTCATACATTCACCTCAACAATCGTCATCGTGTCGTTGCCAAAAATATCCGCCACATTGCCCTTCGCCTGATCCAAAATAAAAACCACGCGCTCAAACAACGCATCCGGCACTTTCCCAACCTCTTCTTTTCGGTCACTCATGACACATTGATCGCGTCCGATATTTTTCGGCCCACTCGCGGATGATCATTCCAGTTGCGCCATCATTGTCTTCTTCAACCTTCTCGGCAATTTCGATTTCGATTTCTTCAACAGTCGGCAGGCTGGGCTTTAAGTTGTCCGGCAGGGCGCGGGTGAGCTGATAAGCCGAAACGCCGACCGGTTTTTCGAGTCCGCGCAGGGCATATTCGAGAAGCATCTTGGTCGAGCCTTCTTTTTCGCGGCACAGAACCAGTCCGATGGAAGGCTGATCGTCGGGATGGCGGAACAGGTCGTCCACGGCGTTGAGATAAAAATTCA
>CAZTEK010000236.1:0-2934 GCA_964612095.1 uncultured Verrucomicrobiota bacterium | reverse complement strand
CGAAGGCATCTCAGATATTCGCGACGAATCCGGCAAGCTTGGCATCCGTGTGGTCATCGAGCTTAAAAAAGGCGCGATTGGTAAAGTGGTACTCAACAATATTTACAAGCACACTCAGCTGGCGAGTACCTTTGGCGCCATCATGCTGGCTATCGATAATGGCCGCCCGCGGATCATGAATCTCAAAGAACTGCTCCAGTGCTTCATCAAGCATCGTTTTGAAGTAATCACTCGCCGCACGCAGTTCGACCTCGATAAAGCGCATGCACGGGCTCACATCCTCGAAGGGTTACTGATCGCCCTCGATAATCTTGACGAAGTGGTTCGGATCATCCGTGCATCCAAAGCACGCGAAGAAGCACAGGCTAAATTGATCGAGCGCTTCCACTTCAGCGAATTGCAGGTTAAAGCGATTCTCGACATGCGCCTCTACCAGCTGACCGGCCTCGAACGCGAAAAAATTCAGGCCGAGTTCGATGAATTACAGAAGGTCATCGCTTACCTGACCGACCTGTTGGAGCACAAAGAAAAAATCTACGGTGTCATCAAAGATGATCTCGTGGAAATCAAAGCCAAATACGGCGACCCACGTCGCACACAGCTGGAAATTGACGAAGGCGAAATTGATATTGAAGACCTGATCGCCGACGAGCCCTGCGCCATTACACTTTCCAACACCGGCTACATCAAGCGCGTCCCCGTCGACACCTACCGTCAACAGCGCCGCGGCGGCAAAGGCGTGGTCGGCATGGACACCAAAGAAGAAGATTTCGTTGAGCATGTCTTCACCGCCTCAACACACGACTACTTGCTCTGCTTTACACAGGCGGGCCGTATGTACTGGCTCAAAGCATACCACGTACCGGAAGGCAGCCGCCAGTCACGCGGCCGCGCACTTGCCAACGTTATTGAAATGGGACCCGACGAAAAACTGGCCGCCATTCTTTGCGTGCGCGAGCTCGACGACGACGCACACAACCTGCTAATGGCCACCAAAAATGGCATTATCAAGAAGACGGTTCTGTCGGCTTATAAGAATATCCGCGCCGGAGGTATTAATGCCATTAACATCGATGAAGGCGACCAACTCATCGGCGTACAGCTCACGAACGGCGAAAATGAAATCATTCTCAGCATGCACAACGGAAAAGCCATTCGCTTTAAAGAGCAGGATGCTCGCCCGCTGGGCCGTGTTTCGCGCGGGGTCAAAGGCGTTACGCTCACAAGCGGCGACGAAGTTGTTTCCATCGAAATCGTTAACACCGAAGCGACCATGATGGTCATCACCGAAAACGGCTACGGTAAACGGACAAACTTTGACGAATACCGCCTGCAAAGCCGCGGCGGAAAAGGAATCATCAGCATTCAGACCACGGAGCGCAACGGCAAGGTCGTCAGCGCCCATGCCGTCACAGGTGAGAACCGCATCATGCTCATCTCCCAAAACGGACAAATGATCTGTATCGGTGCGAGCGACCTGCGAGTCATCGGACGTAACACGCAAGGCGTACGTCTGGTCAATCTCAACGAAGGTGACTTGATCGTCTCCGCCGCTGTGCTCGACGCGGAAGAAGCGCCGGAAACCGCGCCCGTACTCGATGCCGTCGAAACGCCCGCCGAAGGATTGCCGGAAATCGAAACAAGTGAAGATTCCGAAGTAATGGATGAACTTGAAACCCCGGAAGAATCGGCTGAATAGGCAAAGTGGGACAGGCTTCCAGCCTGTCTACCCACGCAATGCAGACAGGCAAGATGCCTGTCCCACATTATGAACATCGACCTGAGCAACTTCGACATTGGTCCGGAGTGGAATAAAACCACTCCGGGCTTTACCTTGCCTCCGAAGAAAAACAAGCAGCCGCAAAAACCATCTGCTCCGCAAGGCGACGGCATTGTGCGTGTCGGGCGGGAAACAAAAGGCCGTAAGGGCGCAGGTGTCACCGTGATCACCGGAATTCCGTCGCACCCCGAAGGACTGGAAAAGCTGGCGAAACAGTTTAAGCAGCAATGCGGAACCGGCGGAACCGTCAAAAACGGCGTCATCGAAATTCAGGGCGATCACCGCGATCTGCTCGTCAAAGAATTATCCGCTCTCGGATATACCGTGAAAAAAGCGGGCGGATAATTATTTTGGACTGCGCAGGCTTGCCTGCGCTTTATGAAGTGGAGCTTGCCCCACAAGTTCACCGAAGCAAGCTTCAGAAAACAAAGCGACGGCAAGCCGCCGCATTCCATATTAATTTGTCCTCATCGTCACTTCAACCAGATGGTAGCCGAACTGCGTTTTGACCGGCCCCTGCACCTTGCCGATTTCCGCACTAAAAACCACCTGATCGAACTCGCGAACCATTTGCCCAGGACTGAAAGTGCCGAGAGCTCCACCCTTTTGGCCAGATGGACATTGCGAATGCTTTTTTGCCAGCGCGGCAAAATCCGCGCCGTCGGCAATCTGCTGTTTGAGTTTATTGCACTCTGCTTCGGTACTGACGAGAATGTGTCTTGCTGCGGCCTTTGCCATGACGAACTCCTTTTTATTTTGAAAAGCTCCAAGATGCCAACTTCGAACCGGAAATCAAGTCCCTATAAAGGCAGGTAATCGGTATTCATTATCAACGTGGGACAGGGTTGTCACTTCCTTCGGGCGTTGCTTTGCAAAATAGCAAAGCCTCTCTCCCGTTGGTCGAGTCCAGCCTGTCTGGACAGGCAAGATGCCTGTCCCACTTTTACCGAACCTCATACACATTGGGGGTCACTCAGCCCCCCCACCGAAAAGCTGCGAGCTTGCTCTAAAAGATGAACTCCTCTATAAAGCAACCCAATGAATCCCGATGTGAAAACTGTTATCCCGTGTGACGACTACACGCTTCATCTCGTTTTTAAAAACGGGGAAGCGGGTGTTTATGATTGCGCTGATCTTGTCGGGTTCGGTGTATT
>CAZTEK010000235.1:0-2973 GCA_964612095.1 uncultured Verrucomicrobiota bacterium | reverse complement strand
GAAATGTACGCGCTGGATGCCGGAGGGGAGGCACCGAACGGCAGTTATTGCAAAGCCTATGCTTTTGTTGATCCGGAGTCGGACAAGCACTATGTGATGGCGGCGGCCTTTAATGTGGATCGTGCAGTGAGCGATTCACTTCCTGTGGAAATCCGTCTGCCCAAAAAACTGTCCGGGAAAATTCAATCGATTCGCTCCTGCAAATTAACGGCTGAAAATTCTCCGTTCCATACCTTGCGACCTGACCTGCTTGCGGCGAGCCTGCTACCGGAAGCTTATGCCGCTCACAGGGACCTCGTGGCTGAGCCGAGACTGTACGCCGGCAAGGATCAGGTGCTTCGCCAGAAGATGAACGCGGTCTTTGAGACGGAATTTCCGCGCTACCGGGAGATGGTGAAGGGGTCCCTGAAGCTGATGCCCTCGAGCGCAAAAACAGATGACGGTCTGTTGAAGGTTGAGCTGGAGATGCCGTCAGTACAGGTTTTTGAAATCACACTGGAGAAATAATGTTGAGCCGGTGGCGACTGTTTATTTTGCTTCCGTTCCTGCTGGGTGCAACAGCAGGTGCGGAGCAGTCGCTGGGCGTGCAGGATGGGTTTTACCGACAGGCGCAGATTCTCGCTTCCTGGATGGGTGCCGGGCAGTCGCTGGAGGTGATTCCGGATTACTACAATGAACTAGGCGATTTTCCTTACATGCGAAAAGATACGGCCCGGGAAATTCCGTTCGCCGACTGCATCACGGTCTCCCGTTTTCTCGGCGGATTTGCGCCGGGCTACGGGGGAACCCGGGATGTGGCAGAGGCAAAGGCTCTCGATTTAGTACATCGCAAAGAAGACGGTTCGTTGGAGTACTGCTGGGGTGGGCAAATGGATCATCTTCAGAAGTATCTGGATGCTGGGATTTCTGAGGTGGTGCTATCGATTGACAATATCCCGTACGATTTAGCGAAGAATCCTCATATTGCGGAGTTCGGTCAGTCCAATCCTCCGGAGGATATTAAAGAGTGGCAGCGGTTTTTTGAGGCGTTTCTCGATGAAATGGAAATGCGCTACGGCGTGCAATTCATGAATTCCATTTCGTTCCGTGTCGGAACCGAAGCCAATGGGACGCTCACCTATACGGGAGATATTGAAACCTATATCGACTGGTACTGCCATGCAGCAGAGTCCCTAAAGAAAAAATTTCCCGGTGCGAAAATCGGTCTCTGTGAAGTGGCGGGCGGGGTCTCCAAAAATGATAATATTTATTTCGTTGAGGTAGCCCGCCGACTTTTTGAAAACGGGGTTTCGGTTGATTTTATCGCCAACTCCTCTCACGCCTATCCGGTTTGGGCAAAGAATGGTCGCTTGGGCGGTGCGGCCGACCCGCGTGAGCGGGCTGCGGTCAATGAATCCGTTTATCGGAAGCTCATTGGCGACCGGGATATCCCGGCGTACGTCTTTCAGTTCGGCGTGTTGCGCAGCGAGGTTCAGGATGCCGCCGGGGCTTACCTTGGAAGTGACGAGCCGGGGCCGCGCGGCGCGGCCTGGACGCTGATTGCGCTAATGGAAACCCGTCGCCTCTGGCCATCCATCAAGGGAATCGGTCACTGGGATGTCACAGCCGCAGTGCCGGGCAAGCCCCAGATGCGGCTGCTGAAAGGCAATGGGTGGGTTTACACTGTGCTGGATCATTTGCGTGGTCGCGAAATGTTCGCGCTGGATGCCGGAGAGGAATCCCCGAACGGCAGTTTCTGCAAGGCCTATGCATTTGTTGATCCCGAGTCGGATAAGCAATATGTGATGGCCGCCGCATTTAATGTGGATCGCACCGTGTCGGATAGGTTGCCGGTGAAAATTCAATTACCGGTAATCATGCGCGGTAAATCCTGGGCAGTTCGCAGTTGTGCGCTGACCGTGGACAATTCGCCGTTTTATTCCCTGCGATCTGACCTGCTGAATGCTGGTTTGTTACCTGCGGCGTATGCCGCTCATGATCGGCTCGTGGCGGAGCCGCGCTTTTATGCAGGAAAGGACCGGGCGCTTCGCCAGAAGATGGATGCAGTTTTTGAGACGGAGTTTCTACGTTATGTGGGGCAGCTGAAGGATTCGTTGCGGCTTGTAAAATCTTCTGAGGCGTGTTCGGGCCGGTTGGTTTGGCAGATGAGCGTGCCGTCAGTGGTTGTATTTGAACTGATGCTCGAAAAGTGAGGTTCCGGTTGGCGTTGGGTGTGGCGCTTGAGGTTATTTGCGCATGCAGAAGTTGCTGTGAATATGCGAACAAGTAAAACAAAAGGGAGATACACCAATGGAAACAGTTGGGTGCGGCTGGCTCCGTACTGTACTGCACTGATCGCTCTTGCCGGGTTGGTTCCGGTATCTCTTTCTTTCCAGTTTAGTCTTCAGCACACGGGAATCTTTACAGGAGAGTCGGGGTTGGATAATAAATTCTCCACGCCTGCCAACTGGGATCGTTTTCCAGGATCTGATGCTATGGTGCACATTTCCGTAACAAATTCCTTCGGTGTCGCGGTTACGGCCGGCAATCCTGCGCTGGTAGACCGAGACATGAGGCTGGGGGCTCTTCGGGTCTATTCCCGGACCGGATATGGGGCGGGAAGAGCGCATGTGGAAATACAAAGCGGCGGCACGTTGAGCGTAAATCAGGTTGCCGTGGGGGATCCTGATCATGCCGACTACGGCGGACGGCTCGCGCTGAAAGCGGGCGGCGGGCTGACGAACACGAATCCGGAATCCGGCGGCTTGACAATCGGCGGCATCCGGTTCGGCATGTCTGGGCAGGTAGAGGTCGAGCCGGATGTATCGATCTTTCAGCAGACCTCACTGAACTTAAACCGCTATGGAACGCTGGCTTATCGGTTCGAGTCAAATCGTGTCAGTACGCTGGTGACTACCCGCACTACGGCTGGAGGATCCAATAGCTTGAACGGTCGCATTGTTGTGAATCTGGCCGCATTGGAAACAGATGGAA
>CAZTEK010000234.1:0-2974 GCA_964612095.1 uncultured Verrucomicrobiota bacterium | reverse complement strand
GCACTTATTTTCCCCGGGCTTGTTCCAGAATTTTTTTAAGTTGCGCGATTTTTACACTACCAAAAACTTCACCGTTAACGGTCATCACTGGTGCCAAGCCACAGCATCCAATGCAACGAACCGCTTCCATGGAAAACTCACCATCCGGTGTAACTTTATTGAGACCGACACCGAGCTGGCGTTCCAGTTCGAGAATAATATCTTCGCCGCCTTTGAGATAACAGGCGGTGCCCATGCAAACGGCAATGCGGTTGCGGCCTGGTTTGGTGAGTTTGAAAAGATGATAAAAGGTTATGACGCCGTAGATTTTAGCGACAGGCACATCCAGCAGGTCGGCCACTTCGAAGGCAATTTCACGTGGAATATAGCCGTAATGTTCCTGCACCTGATGCAGTACCATAATCAGATTACCTTCTTTGCTTTTCCACTCTTTGATAAAGCTGATTAGTTCGTTTGTCAGTTTTTGTTTAGGCATGGGATCCTCCAAAATTGAGCGCAGAGCGTACTCCCTCATAAAAACGTTTCAACTAAAATTGTGATAAAAAAGTTATTTTAAATCCAATATAGATAATAATATTGACATTAAAACACCAGATTTTATAAAAACATGTGAATTAAATAACAAAAACAACCGGAGTAGTGATGAAAACACAATCTGCTGTCATCGAGCGTTTACTCAAATATCGTGATGTAATGCAAAAAATGAAGGGCCTCGGGTTTGTCCGGGTTTTTTCCGACAATCTCGCCGATGCCGTGGGCGTTTCGCCGTCGCTCGTGCGTAAAGATTTCTCCATGTTCGGTCTCACCGGCAATAAGCGCGGCGGCTATCCCATGGAATCGCTCATCGAAAGATTAAATGTCATTCTCGGCAAAGACCGGAAGCAGAAAATTATCATCATCGGCTGCGGAAAAATGGGCCGTGCGTTGATGAACTATAACGGTTTCCCAAGGGTTGGAATCCGTGTGGCTGCTGGCTTTGATAGTGATCCTGCTTTTTTAGATGAGGCGGCGCCTATTCCGATTCTTCACATCAGTAAAATTAAGGATTTTATTGCCGAAAAGGGTATTCAAGTGGCCGTGCTGACAGTGCCTGAGTCTTCGGCACAGTCCATTATTGATTCCTTAAAAAAAACCTGTATCAAAGGCGTCATTAATTTTGCGCCGATTTCATTGCGTAGTTCAGAAAATTTTCTGATTCAGAACATTAATGTGGAGCAGGAGATTGAAAATATTTTCTATCAGATTCATTTTGCAGAAAGTTCATCTCCGGTTATCGAGGAACCTAAATGAAAAAACTTAACGTGGTCGTTGCAGCGCTGAACGCTAAAACGTTGAATGCGCCGTCTGGATGGGAAGAACGCGATATTAACAGTGTTTTCGCCTCTGATTTGATCAGCGATATTTTGATTACGGAAGGTGAAAACATTCTCCTGATCACGTCGCTACTTTCTGATCAAGTATTGCGGGCCGCCGACATGATCGGCGCCTCTGCGGTGGTATATGTCAATCGCAGGCACATCCCTGTAGCGCTTGGAAAGGCCGCAGCAAAGCAAGGTATTCCGCTTTTTCACACCTTGCTTCCAAAATTTGAAGCCTGTGTTTGCCTCGGACCGCTGATGGAGTCTGTATGAGTCCTTTGCCGCAACCTCAGCCAGCAGAAGACATATCCCTGCGCATTCAGGAACTGGCCGGGAATCTGAAAATCCGTGACGTGATGACCCGTAAGGTTTTCGCCGTCACTCGGACCTGCACGATGCGCGATGTGCAGACCATCATGAAAAACAACGCAATCAGCGGCGTACCGGTTGTGGACGATAAGCATGTAATCGGGTTAATCAGTGTTCATGATATTATGAATGCCTTTGAGCAAGGCTGGATGCAGGATCCTGTTGCAAAACATATGGTCACCGGTGTGCGCACACTGGCTGAAGAACAACCCCTTTCGTTCGCTATGTCGGCCTTCAGCAAATTTCCGTACCGGCGTTTTCCGATTGTGAATCACAAGAATGAACTGACCGGCATGCTCACACTGCGTAACATCAACATGGCTCTGATTCAGGAACTCTCCCGTCAGCTGGATGTTATTGAAACGGAACGCGGACGCATTGCACCAGCAACAACTTCGGAGGATTGCGTTTTTTACCGAATCTACCGGATCGCGCGATACGATTTTGAATCCGGCGGCAAGGCTTCGGCTGAACTTCGCGAACAGCTTCAGGCCCGTGGTATAAATCCAAAAATTATCCGGCGGGCGGCCGTCGCCTGCTATGAACTTGAAATAAATATCATTGCTCACTCGTACGGCGGAACCTTGACGCTGCATGTCGACCGCGATCGGGTGCGCATCACCGCCAATGATTTCGGGCCGGGTATTCCCAATATTGAAGAAGCCATGACCGAAGGATACTCCACTGCTGGCGACTGGATTCGCTCGCAAGGTTTTGGTGCTGGCATGGGCCTTCCGAATACGAAAAGGCTGTCCGATGAATTTGCCATTCAGTCCGGTATCGACATGGGCACCATGGTGAAAGCGGTTGTTTATTTAGGAAGTGGCGAGTGATGGTGGCAAGTGGCAAAGGGGAGAACATGAGCAGTGGGAATCTCGAAAATTTTTCCGCATACACGAAGTCCCTCGAATTATTTGATCGTGTTGTTGATGATATGGATAAGTATATGATGTCGCATCGTGTTGAGCGTCTTGTTAGCCAGCAGTTGGCCAGCTCCGACTCTGTGGCATCCAATATCGAGGAGGGGTATGGTCGACAAAGTTCGGTTGAATATCGCCGCTTTCTGATTATTGCCCGTGGTTCATTGCGCGAAACTCGCGGGAGGTATTGGCGTTTGCGCCACTGGATTCCGGTGGATCTCGTCAAAGAGCGAATGGCTTTGGCAGATGAGATATCCCGCATTCTCAGCGCAACGATCATAAGTCTAGGGAAACGGGATAAATAGAAATTCCACTAGCCACTCACAC
>CAZTEK010000233.1:0-2990 GCA_964612095.1 uncultured Verrucomicrobiota bacterium | reverse complement strand
GCAACGCCCACAGCTTGGGATTTCCCATGCAAACGGTGTCGAGAATGGTGCATTCGTCAAAAGCGGAGTGATCCTGCCGGAGATAGCCGAGCGTACAGCCGGGGCCGATCGTGACCGATCCTTCGCTCGGCTCCAGCTGTCCGGTCAGAATTTTCATGAACGTCGATTTGCCGGAGCCGTTGGCGCCGATCAGGCCGTAGCGGTTGCCGGGAACGAACTTTACCGAGACGTCTTCGAACAGCGGCGTCTTGCCGAAGCGCATCGTGATTTTTGAGGTTGTAATCATAGCCGTCCAATTCCGCTTGAAGCTTAAAAATTCAAAATGAGCGCCGTGTATAGCAAGATATTCCAAAAGAGCCGACTGCTAAGTGCCCCAAATTTATTTGAGACTTGGTCCGGTGGAGGCCATTTCGTTACAACATTTTGCAGAATAAATATTGAAATCCGGCAACATGATTGCAATATTTCATAAATGATTAATCGAGAACAGTATATTTCCAGAGTACAGACGGCTTTAGCGCGTAACCCGGTTGTGGCTTTGCTCGGGGCTCGGCAGGTTGGTAAAACGACCCTCGCCAGAGAACTGGCTGGTAAAACGGCCTCGCACTATTTTGATCTGGAGGATCCGGTGGTGGCGGCATTGATGGAAGAGCCCATGAGCGCCATGTCGGCTTTACGCGGACTTGTGGTCATTGATGAGGTGCAACGCCAACCAAAAATTTTCCCAGTTCTCCGGGTGTTGGCAGACCGTGCTGGCGCGCCAGCAACCTTTTTAATTCTCGGCAGTGCTTCTCCAGAGCTTTCACGGCAGGCATCAGAATCATTGGCTGGACGGGTCGAAACAATCGAAATGGAAGGCTTCTCGCTTGAAGAGGCCGGGGGGGGAGAGCATCTTGAACCGCTTTGGTTGCGGGGCGGGTTCCCCAGATCCTATCTGGCACAGACCGACGAGGACAGCCTCCGCTGGCGGCGGGAATTTATCCGGACGTTTCTTGAGCGGGATCTTGGAATGCTCGGCTTCGGAATGGCGCCATCCGCAATGGGGCGCTTTTGGACGATGCTTTCGCATTATCATGCGCAGTTGTGGAACGGAAGCGAAGCGGCCATAGCACTCGGTGTCGCGCCGAACACAGCCCGCAGTTATCTGGAGGCGCTGGAGCAGACGTACATGATCCGAAAACTTCTGCCGTGGCACGCGAACGTCGGAAAACGTTTGGTTAAATCTCCGAAAATATATTTTCGCGACAGCGGGATTTTCCATGCATTGCAAGGCATCTCCTCCGCAACGGACCTATTGACACATCCCAAGTTGGGCGCTTCCTGGGAGGGTTTTGCGCTGGAACAGGTGCTCACGGCACTGCGCCCCTTCGATGCGTTTTTTTATGCTGTGCACAGCGGGGTGGAGTTGGATTTATTTCTTCCGACCGCCGGGAGGAGACTGGGTGTCGAATTTAAACGGCAGGACGCGCCGAAAATTACCCGATCCATGCGGGGGGCGATTACAGACCTGCAGTTGGATGAGCTCTGGATCGTTTATCCCGGAACGCGCGAGGTTGCTCTGGAGCCGGGTGTAGTTCTCAAACCGCTGGCCTCCTTAAGTTCGTTTGGTCAATAAAAGTCCCGCCGTCGCAAGGGTGACATCTTCTGCCGTCTGTTGTACGATGCCGCCCTTTATGACAAACCGTGTATGCGTGACGAAACCTGCGTGCAACGGATAAATTTAAATAGAAGGGGTTAAAATTATGATTTCATTGCTTATTTCGGTGATTCTTTGTGTCGCAGCGGTTACGGCCGGGATGGTTTATCAGGTTGGGCTGGGCGGGGTGATTTTCGGGGGAATTGCCGGGCTCCTTATCCCGCAGTTTTCTATTGGGTTTATTGTTCGGAAGAAAATCGCGGCGGTTCAGAATGAGCTTCAAGAGATGCTCACGAACGGCCAAAAACAGATGAGCCGAAAAATTCAGATATTTCAGACGAAGCCCGGCGGAAATATCAAACAGATCCAGCGCCAGATTGAGGGCGATCAAAAAATGATTATAACCAAAGCGCTGGAATTCACCGGCCGTTTTGAGCCCTTCAAAAAATGGAGCCTGCTCATGGGCCGGCAGATTGCCACCATGCGCCTGCAATTCCATTATCAATTGAAGGACTTTTCAGCGGCGGATAAACTTCTGGCGACCGCAGGCCTATTCACCGGCCCAATGATGATGGAGCCGCTGGTGATTGCCATGAAAATGGCACGTCAATATAAGAGCGGTGACGTGGCGGCGGCTGAAAAAACCTTCAAGAGCCGTGTGAAATGGTTCCGGGGAAATCGCGGCACTTTGCTTTACGGGCTGATGTCTTGGATTTATATGCAGCAGGGCGAGTCTGAAAAAGCGCGCATGCTGTTGCTCAAAGCGAAAGACATCACTTCCGACAAGACGCTCGCCAGCAATTGGGAGCTGCTTTCAAATAATAAAGACTCGGCCTTCTCGAATGCCGGGCTGGGCGAAGAATGGTACAGCCTCTATCTTGAAGTCCCGCCGCTTCCCAAACAGCAGAGAATGCACGGCAATGCGCACGGTGGACGCCGGTTTTAGCGGCTGATTCCCCAAGAAAACCCCGTTCATTCGAGCGGGGTTTCTTTTTCTAACCATTGGAAGAATTCGAAATGTCGCAGACCTTTAAGTTGAACAGTTTGGTTTTATATAAGACCGCTCCGGCGATGATCGACCAGCTCGGCGATAAAATTTCGATCCGCCTGGCCAATGGGGAAACGGTCAAGGTTCGGGAGAAAGACATTCAGCTCCTTCATCCGGGCCCGATGAAGAGTCTCGCGGATTTAACCCAGCCGCCGACTGGGGATGCGAAAGTCGCCTGGGAATTGTTGCAGGGCGAAACGGTGACTCTGACCGAGCTGGCCGACTGGATCTACGGCGAGGCGTCGCCGGTAACCGTCTGGCACGCCTGGCTGGTGCTTCAGGAGCAAGTCTACTTCACCGGTTCCA
>CAZTEK010000232.1:0-2994 GCA_964612095.1 uncultured Verrucomicrobiota bacterium | reverse complement strand
TGGCGTGTTCGACGCCGTTGAGCATGTAGTCGAGCCACGGCAGCGGATTTTCCGGTACGGTGTAGATGCTTTTCATGCCGATGCCGATGAGCCGGCGGTTGGCGATGTAGCGGATGTAGGCTTTCACTTCGTCGGCTGTAAGTCCTTCGACTGAGCCGAGTTCAAAGGCGATGTCGATGAAGCGGTCTTCGAGTTCCACGGAGCGTTCAGCGGCGCAGTAGATTTCATATTTGAGCTTGTCGGTCCAGAGTTCCGGATGCTCTTTGATGAAGGTTTTGAAGAGCAGAGCCATGGATTCAACGTGCAGGCTTTCGTCGCGGATGCTCCAGGTGACGATCTGTCCCATGCCTTTCATTTTGTTGAAGCGCGGAAAGTTCATGAGGATGGCAAAACTGCTGAAGAGCTGAATGCCTTCGGTGAAGGCGCTGTAGACGGCGAGCGTCTTGGCCATTTCGAACGGCGTTTCCATATTGAAGTTGAGCAGGTATTCGTGCTTTTCCTTCATTTCGGCAATCGACATGAAGGCGGTGTATTCATCGTCGCCGAGGCCGAGGGTTTCCAGCAACAGTGAGTAGGCGTCCTGATGGACGGCTTCCATGGCGGCGAAGGCGCTGAGCATCATGCGGACTTCCGGCACCTTGAAGGTTGGCAGGAAGAGGGTGGAGTAGCCGCCAGCGACATCGACATCGGCCTGCGTGAAGAATTTGAAAATATTCAGCAGGAGGTTTTTATCTTTCTGCGGAATGTTTTCGTTAAAATCCTTGAGGTCGTCGGCCAGATTGATCTCGCTCGGCATCCAGTGCATCTGCTGCTGCATTTTATAGGCCTCGAACGCCCAGTCGTATTCAAACGGTTTGTAATAAGTTCTCTCTTTAAGCAAAGGCATGGGGGACTCCATTAAAATATTGAATAACGAACAAGGAACTTCGAATGCCGAAGTGCAGTCAAATCCTGTTCATCCCGATTCTGTTTAGTTCCTTCTAAATTCATTATTCCTTATTCGATGTTCGAAATTCCCTAGCCTTCACAGGATAAACAAGTGTTTTCTTTGTCGTAATCTAAAATCTGTTCGCGGGGCTTCTGCTCCGACACGACATCGGCGCGTTTGATCGCTTCGCTGCGGACGTAGTAGAGGCTTTTCAGCCCCTTTTTCCAGGCCATCATGTGGATGTTATGCAGTTCCTGTTTGCTGACCAGCGCGGGGAAGAAAAGGTTTATGCTTTGCGACTGGCAGACGTACTGCTGACGGTCGGCGGCAAAATCGATCACCCATCGCTGGTCGATTTCTAGCGCGGTTTTGAACACGTCGCGTTCCCAGTCGCTCAGGAAGTCGAGATGTTGGGCGCTGCCGCCCTGCGTGATGATGGATTTCCAAACCTCGGAATTATTCTGTCCGTGGCGGTCGAGCGCTTCTTCGAGATATTTATTTTTCATCAGCGCCGAGCCGCTTTTGGTTTTCTGCGTGTAGGCGTTGGCGCGGAACGGTTCAATCGACGGGCTGGTATTGCCGCAGATGATCGAACTGCTGGCGTTCGGTGCAATGGATAGCAGATGCGCATTGCGGACGCCGTAGCCGAAGCCGTCCGGACATTCACCGCGCTCGGCGGCGAGCTGCCGGGTCGCCGCGACAGCCTGTTGCTTGATGTGTTTAAACATCTGCATATTGAGCCCTTTGGCAATCGCGCTTTCGAAGGGAATGCTGTGCGCCTGCAAATACGCATGGAAGCCCATGGCACCGAGTCCGATGCTCCGTTCACGCTGCGCCGAAAAGCGGGCGCGGCCGATTTCGTCCGGCGCGTTCTGAACAAAAGATTCGATCACGTTATCGAGAAAACGGACGAGGTCGGCAATAAACTGCGGATGCTCTTTCCATTCGTCGTAGGTTTCCAGATTGACCGAACTCAGACAGCAGACCGCCGTGCGTTCTTCGTTGGTCGGGAGCGTAATTTCACTGCACAGATTCGACTGGTGAACGCGCAGGCCGAGCTTTTTCTGGAACTCGGGCAGGGCATCGTTGACGGCTTTGTCGAACAGAATGTAGGGCTCGCCGGTTTCGATGCGGTTTTGAATGAGTTTCACCCAGATCGTTTTGGCGGAAACCGTCTTTTTCACATCCTTGGTGTGCGGATCAATCAGATTAAAACTGTCGTCGAATCCGGGAATGCGCGTCGCCTGATCAATCAGGTTCATAAACTCTTCGGTCAGCACGACACCGTGGTGCAGATTGGTCGACTTGCGGTTTACGTCGCCGCCGGTCGGTTTGCGTACGTCGAGGAACTCTTCGATTTCGGGATGGTTGACCGGAAGATACGCCGCATACGAGCCGCGTCTTGTCACACCCTGACTGAACGCCAGCATTTCGGCATCGACCACTTTCAGAAAAGGAATCACGCCGGTGGACTCGGAACCGTGCGACGTTTTGGAGCCGCAGGCGCGGACGTCGCCCCAGTAGCCGCCGACACCGCCGCCGAACGACGAGAGCCATGCCGTTTCGGTGTAGTGACCGGTGATGCCGCCGCGGCTGTCGGGTACATAATTCAAAAAGCAGGAGATCGGCAGACCGCGGTTGGTTCCGCCGTTGGTCAGGATCGGCGTGGCGAACATAAACCAAAGCATGCTGGCGTAGTCGTAAATCCGCTGGGCCATCGCGTCGTCGTCGGAAAAAGCGGCGGCGGCGCGGGCGAAAGCCTCCTGCGGACTTTTTTCGCCGGGGAGCATGTAGCGGCTTTCAAGGGTCTTGCGTCCGAATTCAGTCATCAGACTGTCACGGGAAGAGTCAATTTTTACGGTCATCAGCGCCTCACTTGTTAATAAACTGTTAGTAATATACTCATCAATGTCGCGTTTATCGCACTGATACCAAATGGCCTGCAAGAGAAAAAACACAATATGTTGGGTATGATCGGATGATACGGCACAAAATATGGGATATATGCTGGGCTTGTCATAGACGTTATCCGGCTGTATTTTCAGGGCATGAAACTGTTTGATGCC
>CAZTEK010000231.1:0-2995 GCA_964612095.1 uncultured Verrucomicrobiota bacterium | reverse complement strand
CCGCCCTTGAATAGCTTCACTCGGACATCGCCGGTAACCATTTTCTGGCTTTCCAAAATAGCTGCCTGGAGCATTTCACGCTCCGGTGCAAACCAGAACCCGTTGTAAACCAGCGTGGCGTACTTCGGAATCAGCGAATCGCGCAAGTGCATCACTTCACGGTCCATCGTAATCGACTCCATGGCGCGATGCGCGTGATGCAAAATCGTTCCGCCGGGCGTTTCATAGATCCCACGGTCTTTCATGCCGGTGAACCGGTTTTCAACGATGTCTATCCGTCCGATGGAATGTTCGCAACCGATAGCGTTTAATTTGCGAATCAGCGAGGCTGGCGAAAGCTTTTTGCCGTTGACGGCGACCGGAATCCCTTTTTCAAAACTGATTTCAACGTATTCCGGTTTGTCCGAGGCTTGCGACAGCGGCTTGGTCATCATCCACATATTTTCATCCGCCTCATTCCACGGATCTTCCAAAATGCCGCCCTCAAAGCTGATATGCAACAGATTGCGATCCGTGCTGTAAGGCTTTTTAGCTGACACCTGACACGGGATGCCGCGCTCTTCGAGATATTTGATCATATCCGGACGGCCTTTGAACTTAAAGACCTCCGGCATACGCCACGGGGCAATGATTTTAATGTCAGGCTTCATCGAATAAGCCGTCAGCTCAAAACGAACCTGATCGTTACCTTTACCGGTCGCGCCGTGGCAGATGGCTTCCGCGCCTTCAGCGATGGCAACATCCATCATACGCTTAGCGATCAACGGACGGGCAATGGAGGTGCCGAGCAGATAGGTTCCTTCATAGATGGCGTTTGCCTGCATCATTGGAAACACAAAATCCCTGGCGAACTCTTCACAAACATCGTCCACGATACATTTAACCGCGCCGTGCTTGAGTGCTTTTGCTTCCAGTCCATCGAGTTCTTCTTCCTGCCCGACATTTGAGCAGTAACAAATAACTTCTGCATTAAATTGCTCCTGAAGCCATGTCAGAAGCACCGTGGTGTCCAACCCGCCTGAATATGCCAATACAACTTTCATCATCAATTCCTTTCGTACAAATCCGGATTAATGGATTCAAGGATGTATGGATTAATGAAAATCCAGCCATCCAACAATCCCATATTCCAATAATCCGCTCTCTTTAAAACGGAATGTCGTCGTCAAACTCGCCGGGCACTTCAGCATCGGCCGGAACTGGCGGGCGATCATCGGCGGCGGGCGCACTGCCGTCTTCGGCTTTAATCCGCCATGCCTGTAAATTATTGAAATAACGCCCGTTATATTCGCGTCCCCGAATATCAAACGTCACCGTAACCGTCTGACCCTCTTTCAGACCATCGAGCATCGTGACCTTATCCTGAACGCATTCCAGTGCGATATCCTGCGGATACTTGCCGTCTTCGACGGTCACCACAAACTCACGCTTCGTAAAGCCCTTTGTTCCAAAGGTTTGAGCTTCCTTAACAACCTTAATCTTGCCTGTTAAATCATACGCCATTGTTTTCTCCCTCAATTAGTAAAGTGCGTCACTATCGGACAGGTTTAAACGAAATTCAACTCTTCTCCACCAGATACGGCTCACAGCGCGGAACGATCTGTGAGGGAACGCGGACGAGAAGTTCGGCAAATTCGCCTTCGTACTTTTCCTCCAGCACGGTCGCCGACTGTTTCAACTGCGCCAACAGCCGCCCTTCGCTCATTGGAATTGCCAATTTCATCAGCTGTTTATCGCCCTTCAGACTGACGGCCAGCTCATTCAGCAGGCTTTCAACGCCTTCACCCGTAAGTGCTGAAACCGAGGCCGAACGACCCAATGTATGAGCAAATTGTCGTGCAACATTCCGTCCGGCATCCTGGTCAATCTTGTTCAGCACACAGAGTATCGGTTTATTTTCCGCACCAATCTCCTGCAACACCGTATTCACTGCCACAATCTGCTGTTCCACCTGCGGATGAGAACAATCAATCACATGCAGAATCAGGTCGGCCTCAACCACTTCTTCGAGTGTCGCTTTGAATGAATCAACCAGATGATGCGGCAATTTGCGGATAAATCCGACGGTATCGGTCATCAGACAGGGTTCACCATTGGGCAGTTCCACCTGCCGCGTCGTTGGGTCAAGCGTGGCGAAAAGCTGATTTTCGGCATAGATATCTGCACCGGCCAGTCGGTTCAAGAGCGTAGATTTTCCGGCATTGGTGTAGCCGACAATCGAAACCAGCGCCCAGCCGTGACGCTGACGTCCCCGCCGCTGTTCAGCGCGGCGTGTTCGCACCAATTCCAGTTCATTCGTCAGTGTTCGGATCAGACTCTGAATACTACGACGGTCCATTTCGATCTGCGTTTCGCCCGGCCCTCGCAGACCGATACCGCCAGCCTGTCGTTCCAAATGCGTCCACATCCGGCGCAGGCGGGGAAGCAAATAACGGCGCTGGGCCAACTCTACTTGAAGACACCCTTCACGCGTCCGTGCACGCTGAGCAAAAATATCCAAAATCAGCTGAGTCCGGTCGAGTACACGAACAGCCAGCGCCTCTTCTAAATTACGCCCTTGGGCCGGAGAAAGATCTTCATCAAAAATCACCAGATTGGCGCCAGTATCTTTTGCCAGCTGCGCCAGCTCTTCCACCTTTCCTTTACCGATGAAGTGGGCGGCATGAACTTTTGACTGTTTGCAAAGCATTTGACTTAGCACTTCCGCACCCGCGCTTTCCGTCAGTTGCACCAGTTCAGCTAATGTATCGCGAGCATCCCATTCATCGATCCGCCCGTGCACAGCCACACCCACCAGAATAGCCCGCTCCTTCTCCTGCGGTGTTGTTTTCATCTCTTTCATGTTCGCTCCCAGCGTGAGTACAGTCTCTCCGCACTAAAGACGCGAACTTTATACCGATGGAGCTATTTTCAGAAGGAAAATCAGACTGGCTCTAAATCAAGGTAGATTGTAAGTTTAAATGCCGCATTTTTTTCGGGGCGATGGGTTTCATGC
>CAZTEK010000230.1:0-3007 GCA_964612095.1 uncultured Verrucomicrobiota bacterium | reverse complement strand
GTTATGAGCCGCAACGGCTGTGGGAGTGGTCACAGATTGCCATGGAGGAGGCGGAACGGGTTGCCCGTTAACCCGCTGTGAGCAGGGATGAGCCTTATGCAACAGAAAATCCGGGTGATGGTAATAATAGCAGCGGTTTGTATGTGCAGTCCGGTGGCATTTGCCGCAGATTCCAGTAGTTCGCCCAAACTGAAAAATCCAAATGGCTGCGATTATTTCGTCTTGCGCGATGGACTGGCCAATTGCCGGGCTGTGTTTGAAGGGATGAAGCAGGGCCGTGTGGCGTTTCTTGGCGGGTCGATCACCGCCATGACCGGCT
Source organism: uncultured Verrucomicrobiota bacterium (assembly GCA_964612095.1). GTDB lineage: Bacteria > Verrucomicrobiota > Kiritimatiellia > Kiritimatiellales > Tichowtungiaceae > Tichowtungia. The sequence continues at coordinate 2,688 of CAZTEK010000230.1, read as the reverse complement.
GGCGCAATCTGGTGCAGGAGGATCTGAAGCGCCGCTTCCCGCAAACGGAATTCGATTTTGTCGATGCCGGGATCCCTTCCATTGATTCCACGTTGCACGCCTGCCGCTTTAGCCGCGATGTCCTTAAAAAAGGAGCGGTGGATCTGCTTATCGTCGAGGCTGCAGTCAATGATTCCTCCAACGGACGCAGTCCGGTTCAGCAGATCCGCGGGATGGAGGGTATCGTGCGGCAGGCTCGTTTGACTAATCCGCAGTGCGATATTCTCATGCTGCACTTTGCCGATCCGGATAAACTGGCGGCGATCCGTCAGGGGAAGCGGCCGGAGGTGATTGTCAGCCACGAAAAGGTCGCTGAGCATTACGGGGTTTCTTCCGTTGATTTGGCGCAGGAGGTGACCGAACGGATTGCAGCCGGCGAGTTCGAGTGGGAAAAAGATTTCAAGGATCTGCATCCGGCGCCGTTCGGGCATGAGCTGTATGCCCGTTCGGTCGCCCGCATGTTTGATGCGGCCTGGGCCGGTCAGGCTGCGGGACAGGTGCGCAATCATGCGATGCCCGCCCCGCTGGATCCGCAGAGTTATTTTTCCGGACGGCTTGTGCCGATCGCCGCCGCGCAGCCCGGGGAGGGCTTCCGGTTGGATCCGTGCTGGCGGCCGTCGGATGAAGCCAAGACCCGCGAGGGATTTGTCGATGTGCCGCTGCTGGTTGCGGAAACGCCCGGTGCATCGCTGCGGCTCGGATTTGAGGGAACCGGGGCCGGAGTGCTGTTTGTTTCAGGTCCGGATTCCGGAATCGCCGAATGCCGGATTGACGGCGGGCCGTGGCGGACTCTGGATTTGTACACACGCTGGAGCAGCCGCGTTCACTTCCCCTGGACACAGATGCTCGCAGAGGATCTCCCCGCCAAAAAGCATCTGCTCGAGCTCAGGGTTTCAGAAAGCTCCAATCCCGAAAGCAAGGGACATGCGATACGGATCGTGAACTTCCTGCAAAAATAAAAGGGTGTCTGGCCTGTGTTGTGGTTCTGAAATCGCAACCGCGGCTGAATATCTTGTCTGTAACGCCGTATATCGTTTTGTAATGTACTCTGGGCTTCGCCGTCCGGAGAATCTAAAACTCGAGCAGGAATTTCCAAAGGGGAATGATTTCGATCTTCGGATCTTCGCTGAATCCCTCTTCATCGAAGGTCACAATGACGCATCGGGTTGCATCCAGCTCAGAAGCGGCTTCTTCCAATGCCCTGAATTCCCGCTCACGGGTTTTCGCGCTGTCCATTCTCCAGGCCGCCTGCATCAGAATGAGTTCATCGTTACGCTGGAAGACAAAATCGACTTCCCAGCCTCGTTTGGTTACATGATAGCCGACTTGCAGTTTTTGGCGACGCAGCGTGAGAAAGACAAGATTCTCCAGAAACGCGCCCTGGTCTGCGGTCATTCCGGTTGAATAGGCATCGAGAATACCGTTGTCGATGGCATACACCTTTTTCGGGTTCACTTGACGTTTCTTTTCCGAGCGCGACCAGATCGGCACCTGAAACAAGAGGTAGGCATCGGAGAGGTGGCGAAGGAAGGTGTAAAGATCGTCTTTGGCAATGTGCAGGCCGCGGCTTTTCAGGTCGAGATAGAATTTATTGATGCTGAGTTTGGCCGTGGGAGTGCGGAGCGCGTGATAGACAAGGGTTTTGAGTGCTTCGATGTTGGAGACGTTGTGCCGCTCGACCACGTCTCGCAAAACGACCGCATCCACATAACTTTGCAATATCTCCTGGCGGCGGGATGAATCGATCTTTTGGACTTCTGGGAACCCTCCGCTTCGGCAATATGTTTCCGCATGCTGGTTGAGCAGTAGACGGGTTTTTGAGCCGATGCGGCTGCGATCAATGATGACCTCGTGGGCCCTTAGATATTCATCGAACGAAAAAGGGAAGACTTCCTTGTCCAGTGCCCGTCCCCGCAGGCTGGTTGCAATTTCCGTACTGAGCAGCTTGGCTGATGAGCCGGTTACGTAAACCGAGACATTTTCTGTATCGATGAGCCGGCGAACAAACCGCTCCCAGTTCTCAACGTTTTGGATTTCGTCGAAGAAAAAATAGCAAAGCCCGGCTTTTTTACCCGGCTGTTGCGCATAGAAGACATCGAGAAGGGTCTGACAGTCCGAAAGCTTAAAATCAAACAGACGGTCATCTTCGAAATTGAGATAGAGAATGTTGTCCTTGGGAACCCCTTGTGCAAGGAGTTTTTTTATCGCTTGATAGCAAAGGTAGGTTTTGCCTGTACGGCGCATTCCAACCCATGCAAGCGCTTTTCCGGTGATGGGGGCGAGATCAAATGTCCGTTCGGTAAGCTCCGGCAGAGTTCGTTCCAGAAAGTCTCCAACCAATCGTTCCAAAATCAGTTTCATGACGGCAATAGTTTCCTATATATAAGGAAACTTCAATATAAAACTATCCTAAAATAAAGGAATATTAAAAAGGCGCACTGTGCGTTCAGGCAAGATGCCTGTCCCGCATTATCAATCTGAAAAATCCACTAATCTTCACTGATTTTCACTAATCCAATCAGACCTTGAATTAGTGCCGATTAGTGCAAATTAGTGGTTAACTCTCTTTTCTGATGAATGAGCAGCGGCCCGGAGTTTTGTGGGAGAAGATCATTTCGAAGTCGCTGACTTCATCTTCGGCTGGGACAA
>CAZTEK010000229.1:0-3018 GCA_964612095.1 uncultured Verrucomicrobiota bacterium | reverse complement strand
AAAAATACGCAGGAACGCCGCACGTACATCATGGAAAATTTGGTAGTGGACGAAGAAATCCTATGAGTGAAGAACAGGAAATGCTTTTCGGTGATGAACCGGAAGATAAAAAGCTCGCCAAAAAAACTGCGGCAAAAAAGAAGGTTGTTGAATCGGAAGACGAACTTGCCGAAACGCCCGTTGTAAAAAAAGGGGAGCGCTCACGGCTTGCGCTGGATTCTGAGCATGGGCCACTTCGCAAGCTGGTGGACTATAACTTCCTGCAATACGCATCGTATGTCATTTGTGACCGCGCCATTCCCAATGTTGAAGATGGTCTCAAGCCAGTACAGCGCCGTATCATGCATGCGCTGTTTGAAAAAGATGATGGACGCTTTATTAAAGTCGCGAACGTCGTCGGCCACACCATGCAGTATCATCCGCATGGCGACGCTTCCATCAATGATGCATTGGTTAATTTGACCAATCTCGGCGGCTACCTCATTGAAGGGCAGGGAAATTTCGGCAACATCTTCACCGGCGACCGCGCCGCCGCGCCTCGTTATATTGAGTGCCGACTCACTCCGCTGGCTCGCGAAGAACTGTTCAATAAAGAACTTACCCGCTACATTCCCAGTTACGACGGACGTAATAAGGAGCCGGTTGTTTTGCCCTGCAAACTGCCGTTGTTACTCATGCTCGGTGCCGATGGAATTGCCGTCGGGCTTTCGACCAAAATCCTGCCCTACAACTTTATCGAACTGCTTCAGGAGCAGATTGAAATTCTCCATGAGAAAGTACGCACCCCGCATAAGTGTACTGCGCTACCCGATTTTCTAACCGGCGGGCTCATGGACGTGTCCGAATATGACAATGGAACCGGCAAAGTTAAAGTCCGCGCAAAAATCGAAGAGCGCGGCGGCAATCGGCTGATCATCACCGATCTGCCGTACGGCCAGACCACTGAATCGCTCACGACGTCCATTGAAGAAGCCGTGCGGAAGAAAAAAGTGGCCGTTCGTGCCATCAATGATTTCACCGCTGAAAACGTCGAGATTGAACTAGTTCTTTCGCAGGGCGCCGATCCGGAACAAGTTAAGCAGGCTCTTTATGTGTTCACCGCCTGCGAAACAGCCATTAGTAGCCGCATCGTGGTGATTCATAATAATCGCCCCGTTGAAATGACGGTCGATGAAATCCTGCACCTGAATACGAAGCAACTGCTTACGATTCTGGAAGCCGAGCTGAACCTGAAAAAAGACAAACTGCTCGACGCCTTCCACACCAAAACGCTCGTACAGATATTCGTCGAAAACCGCATCTATAAAAAAATCGAGCAGTGCAAAACCTACGAAGCCGTTCATAAAGCCGTCATGGAAGGTCTTGAGCCGTTCAAGAAAATGCTGCGTCGACCTATTGTTGACGAGGATATTGAAATGCTCCTTGCCATCCAAATTAAGCGCATCTCGCTCTTCGACATGAGTAAAAACAAAGAGGAGCTCGAAAAAATCCTCGCAGAACTCGCTGAGGTGGAGAAAAACCTCAAGAGTCTGACGGTGTACGCGACCCGCTACCTCAAAGAACTCATCAAAAAATATAAAGACCGCTATCCCCGCCTGACTCAGGTCAAAACATTCAAAGAGATTGAAGTCCGCCAGCTCACCGCCAGCGAACTGCACATTCAGCATGATCTGGAAAGTCACTTTGTCGGTTCCGGCGTCAAAGGCGAATCGCTTCTGAAATGCTCTTCACTCGATAAGCTCATTCTGGTTTGGGATAACGGTCGTTATCAGATGATGGCACCGCCTGAAAAATTCTTCGTCGACGGCAACCTGCTCTATAACGCCATTTTTGACCGTGACCGTGAAATGACTTGTGTCTATGTAAGCGGACGAGAAACTTACATCAAGCGCTTCACCTTCGGCGGAGCCATTATGAACCGCGACTACCAGCTCGCACCTGAAGGTTCAAAGATACTTTTCTTTCAGGAAGGCTGTCCTGATGAGATTTATCTCCGCTACCGTCCCGCCAAGGGTCAGCGGATTCATCAGCAGTTTTTCAAACTTAAAGACCTCGCCGTCAAAGGCTCCAAAGCCAAAGGTAATCGCCTCACCACCAAATCGGTGCAATATATTGACACCAAACCCGGACGCTGGTGGCGCGATGACGAAGAAGCTCCTCAGGGCGTTTTGCTGTAGCCGTCATGAATTCTGTTTATGACATCCAGGCATTGGAAACCCTTTGCCGAGATTCATACCGGCTGAAGCTTTTCCGCAACGCCTTTTTCAAAAAGGCACTGCCGCTCGAAGAATGTCTGAATAAAGCGCCGGAATTTACCGGGAAACTCCACTTCCAATCCTTGGAAGTAGTCGAGCGGCACGACTCTAAAACCGACGGTGCAACCAAGCTGGCCCTTCGGACATCGGATGGGCATAAGATCGAGGCGGTTATTTTGCGAATCGCCTCGGGCCGGACGAGCCTCTGTATTTCATCGCAAGTCGGTTGCGCCGCCGATTGCCAATTTTGCGCTACCGGGAAACTTGGATTTATCCGCAACCTGACCGCCGCCGAAATGCTCGATCAGGTTCTGCTCGCCAAGCGGTTGCTACGCGAAGAAGGGCGGACGCTGCGTAACGTTGTCGTCATGGGAATGGGCGAGCCGCTCCGCAACGAAGAGAACCTTTTCCAATGTTTGGAAATCCTGCGCGATCCGCGTTTTTTCAATCTATCTGACAATCATCTGCTGGTTTCTACCGTCGGTATCCCGGACGCCATGCTTCGCTTCGCGGAGCGCTTTCCGAAAATCCGGCTGGCGCTCAGCCTGCACAGCGCGCGGCAGGAAATCCGCGAGCGGATCATGCCAGTCGCAAAATTCCAAACCTTGGAAAAACTAAAAACCGTTTTCCCGGCTCTCAAAGAGTTCATGGTGGAAGCGCTCCTCCTGAAAGGCGTCAACGACGGGCCGGAAGATGTTGCGGCGCTGATTGACTTTCTGCGCGGCACGAAAGCGCACATCAACCTGATTCAGTTTAACCCGCA
>CAZTEK010000228.1:0-3037 GCA_964612095.1 uncultured Verrucomicrobiota bacterium | reverse complement strand
ATTTGATGGTGTCGGAAACTTCTGGAAGGACACGCGCTTCCAGTCCGAGCGGATGAGGTAGCAGGGAGGCCGGATCGATACCTCCGAGCCGGTAGATGCTGCCGAGCAGATCTACCGGATAGACCGGACGTTCGCTGACTTTTTCGGCTTTTGCATCGGAAGAGCCCACGACCGCACCACCACGGAACCCGCCCCCGGCCACGAGAGCCGAGAAGACCGCGCCGAAGTGATTGCGTCCGCCGTTCCACGGCGGCTGCCAGTCTACTTTCGGGCCGCGTCCGAATTCGCCGCAGCACCAGACCAGAGTACTGTCGAGTAGTCCGCGGGCCGCCAGATCTTCCAGCAGGGCGGCCAGTCCTCGGTCGAGATTCGGGCACTGCAGACGCATCCGTGCAAAATGGCCTTTGTGCGTATCCCATCCGCCGGGATAATTAATGACAACGTACGGCACGCCGGTTTCCACCAGCCGGCGGGCGACGAGGCATTCCTGTCCGAAGGTGTTGCGTCCGTAGCGGTCGCGTAGCTTGTCATCTTCATGAGCGAGGTTGAATACTTCCTTTCCTGAACCGAGGATTAACTCATAGGCTCGATCCTCGGCGATGCGCGCATCTTTCAGCACAGACGAGCTCATAGACTGTCCAAGCAGATCCGTCTTCCTGAGCAGTTCGCGCCGGGCGGCCTGCCGCTCATCGCTGATGCCTTTGGCGACAACGCCCTCGACTTCAAAACGTGCTGCATTGGGATCGCCGCCGGTGGCGAAAGGTTTATACATCGGCCCGAGAAAGCCCTCTTCGGAAAAGCGGCCTTGCGGCTGGGTCAGCACTACGTAGGGCGGAATCAGTCCTTTGTAACCGGGATTTTTAAAGTAGGAAAAAACGGCACCGATGCTGGGGTAGGTGATGCGCTCCTCGCTTGAGTGGCCGGTTTGCATGTAGTAGGCGGCGGTTTCGTGACCGTTGATACCGTGAGTCATGCTACGGATCAGTGAATATTTATCGGCCTGTTTTGCCAGTTCTGGGAAGAGCTGTCCGATCTGAATGCCGGATACATTGGTTGGAATGGCTTTCGGGAATTCGCCCATGTAGTCGCGGCCGCTGTCCGGCTTGGGATCCCAGGTGTCGTTGTGCGACATACCGCCCCATAGAAAAATTTGAATGACGGATTTGGCTTTGACCGGCAGTGATGTTGCGGAGACTGCGGCTTGCAGTTTATTGGCGAGCAACGCGCTACCGGCTCCGAAGAGCCCGTATTTCAATGCGTTGCGTCGGGTTATGTTCAGCGGTGCATTCATATTGGATTCTCCTAATGACGGTACAAAAACTCCGGACTGTTGATCAAAGCCCAGGCGATGTCGTTCCACTTGTTCTGCCGTTCCTGATCCGTGGTCTTGCGTTGTTGCTGGGCCTTTTGTTTTTCTTTTTCGGTCATTCCGGGCGTGATCACCTGGGGCGGGTTTTCAGCGGTTCCGCTGTTTCCGTACGCCATAACAATCTGTTTTTCCTCTTTAGTGGGACGGCGCGACAGAATGGTCAGATAGAGGTTATCAACGATTTTATCCGGAGAATTTTTTGCCGAAGTCAGCTCTTTGATTTTCGGACCCTTTTCGATTTTTTCCTGAATATGGCCTGAATTCAACAGATGAAGGCGCTGGGGCGGAGTGGTATTGTTGTCCCGTTCGTTCGACATGCCGGTGGCGCGCGCTGAGCGGCCGAAGAGCGCGAGGAACGGGCTGGTGATGCTGCCGTCGGCGATTGAAACGGCGGACTGGTTTTGCGGAATGTAGGTGAAGGGTTCGGGGATGGCGCTGGTGTACAGATCGGAACTGCCGGTGATGCGGTTGATCGCGTCGATCAGAACCTCTGCTTCCAGACGGCGGAGCGGGTAAAAGGCGAATTGCACGGCGGCGGACGGATCTTCGCTGCCGGAGACCGAGGAGAGCTGGTAGGTTTTTGAGTTCAGAATCAGGCGGTAGAGGTATTTCAGGTCATACCGATGCTCGGAGAAATCCTTTTCCAGCCAGGCGAGCAGTTCGGGGTTGGATGGCGGATTGTCTTTGCGGATGTCGTCGGGTTCATGAATGATGCCGCGACCGAGTAGCCAGGCCCAGACTCGGTTTACGATGCAGCGGCTGAACCAAGGGTTCTCGGGGGTAATCAGCCAGTCGGCAAACACCTCGCGCGGATCGCGATCCGGAGATAGAGTAACCTTTTTGCCGTCGGGAAATACAGTTTGAATCGGGCTGCGCGGCGCTGCGGAAACCTGCGCGACGGCTCCAGTGATGGACGTGGTGATTTTATCCTTGCCGGGAGCGCTATTGGCCTTGTCCGCAGCGGTGCCGAACGGATCCCAGAAAACAGACTCTTCTTTCCACTCGCTGGTCGGTTTGTAGCCCACTTGCGAGAAAAAGACGGCCATATCATCCAGTTGTTTCTCTGAAAACGATTCGGCGCGAACACCCATAAAGGTCAAGGCGGCGGTCGCAGCAATTCCTTTGGGAGTCTTGTTTTGCATTGCACGATAAAAATTCACCGGACCGACTCGGAAATTGCTACCGCTGGCCGTGAGCATTTCGCGGACAAACCGGTCGTATGGTTTGTTTTCGGCAATCGAGGTGCGCACCCAGTGGTGGTAAGCCTGCGCCGCATTCGGCCATAGATTGATCGGAAACTCCGCCTTGATGCGCAGCACGTCGCCCCATTTCATTGCCCAGTAGTCGGCAAACTCATCTCTCGCCAGCAGTTCGTCAATCAGTTCGCTCCGCTTGGTTGCGGAATTGGGTTTGTCGAGGAACGCCACGGCTTCTTTGGCGGAGGGCAGTTTGCCGATCACGTCCAGATAAACGCGGCGGACAAATACCTCGTCGGAGCAGATTACCGGCTGGATTTTTATCTTTTCCAGCTGACTGAAAACCAGCTGGTCAATACGTCCGGCGGGTTCTGGCCGTGAGGGAGACTCCAGCACCTCCGATGGATCCTTTGCCGTAACCGTGCTCAGGACGGTGCAAAGGGTTGCGAGTACACACACACCACGCTTTATC
>CAZTEK010000227.1:0-3043 GCA_964612095.1 uncultured Verrucomicrobiota bacterium | reverse complement strand
AATCAACAACAGGATGCGCTCCGGAACTCATCCACAACATTTGACAATATCTCGGATGTTCAATGTTGACTGTTCAATGTTCGCATTCCCCTGAAATTACGATCTGAAGCGCTTCAGATGAGAAATAAACGTATCAAAACCGGAGTCCGACTCCGCGATGTGGCCACTGCGGCCGGCGTCTCCAGTGCCACTGTCTCGATCTGGGCCTCGAGAAGTTATTATTTCATATTGCTTGCATCCTCATATTATGTGAGGATGCGTGTATGAACCACAGGGAAGCCAATGACAACATATGGGATATAGCCGATGGTCAGGGCGGTTTTTTTACTACCGGGCAAGCCATTGCCGCTGGCTTCGCTGACAATACTCACCCATACCATGTTAGAGTCGGAAACTGGTTGCGAATGTACCGTGGCATCTATCGCCTTGCGCGTTATCCGCAGGGTGACAACGCTCAACTGATTCTTTGGGCCCTCTGGTCACGGGATCGAAGCGGGCGACCTCAAGGTGTCTATTCCCGTCTCACGGCACTGCGCATCCATGATCTGTCCGATGCCATGCCTGTCCGTCTGGAAATGACCGTACCCACAGCATTCCGAAGGCGAAAACCTCTTCCCCAGATTCTGATTTTTTATCATGAGATATTGCCTGAGAGCGACATTCTTCATAGGTCCGGTTATGCGGTCACAACCCCCCTGCGGTCAGTGCTCGATCTCGTAAGAAGTGGGAGTGTTTCCAGGGACATCGTGCGGCAGGCCGTCCGCGAGGCGCGCCAACGCGGTCTTATCACAGTGGCTCAATTCAGGGAGGCGAGGGATCGTGGTGATGTCCCGACATGGGTCGATGAGCCACTGGAGAGTAGTCGCTCATGATTGCAAAGCAGTATGAAACCGCAAAGGCTTTCCGCAAGGCGTTGGAAGACCGGCTCCTTAAACTGGCTACGGATGAAGGTGCGGATGTTCAGCGCTTGCGCCGCCAACTTGCCTTTGATCGTTTTCTCTGCAGACTTTCCCATCATTCTGGATCCAAATGGGCTTTAAAGGGTGGGTATGCCATGGAACTACGAATGAAAATGGCTCGCACTACACGGGATATTGATCTCGGCCTGAAGCAGCGTCCGGCAGGAAGCACGCCTGGGGAATTGTCTGCATCCATGCTGGCACTTTTGCAAGCAGCGATAAACTGCGACATGAATGATTATTTCTGTTTTCAAGCGGGGGAAGCGACGATGGAACTTGAGGCCGCTCCTGATATTGGTATGCGATTCCCTATAATAGCATCGGTCGCTGATCGCGTTTTCGCCCGCTTTCATGTAGATATCAGCGTTGGGGATGTTCTCCGCAACTCATTCGAGGTCGTAAAGGGGAGGGATTGGTTGGCTTTCGCTGGCATTGCCCGCATGGAATTCATGGCCATTTCCAGAGAAGAACAGTTTGCTGAAAAACTACATGCCTATACGCGACCTCGCTCAGGTAGAGAAAACTCCCGAGTCAAGGATCTGGTTGACATGACGCTGTTGATTGAAAGTGGCGAAATGGACGCGGCTGTAGTTAAACAAGCAATTCGCGATACGTTCGGACGGCGGCAAACCCACTTAATTCCTCGAATGCTTTCTTCCCCACCAAAATTCTGGGAAGAACTTTTTGCCGTGCTGGCAAGTGAGTGTGGGATCAATCCGGATATTGCGGCGCAGTTTGAAAAATGTGCGCATTATTTTAAAACCCATATGTCGGCAGAGCCGCTGCATGACAAATAAACGTATCAAAACCGGAGTCCGACTCCGCGATGTGGCCACTGCGGCCGGTGTCTCCAGTGCCACTGTCTCGGCGGTCGTCAATGGCCGGGCACAGCAATATGGCATCTGCCAAGCCACCCAGGAAAAGGTGCAAGGCCTCATCCGCCAGATGGGATATTCCCCGAGTCTCGCCGCCTTGGACATGGCGGCCGGCCGGAATTCTCTTGTGGGCTTGGCCGTCTCGGCCGACTTCCCTGCGGCGGATCGCCTGATGGCCTCCCTGGAACCCGCGCTCGCTCAGTCTGGGTTTCGTCTGGTCGTGGCTTATCTGCCGCCCGACCCGCAGGCGGCTTCGACAAGCTCACCGCAGGCGGCTTCAGCTCGCATTACCAGCCTCCTCCAGTTCGGGATTGCCGGCCTCGTCGTCTGTCCATCGGAATCACTCGTTCTGCCGAAGATCACCTGTCCGGCCATCATCGTCGGAAGACCGGGAGCCGGACTGCCTGCCGTCTATGAAGATGAGGCAGAGGGCGGACGACGCCTCGCCCGGCGTCTTCTCGAGAAAGGCCATCGGCATGTCGCCATCCTAAGAGATGCCGCTCCAACAACTCAGCAACCCAGCAACTTAGCAACTGCTTCTTCCCGCACGCTTGCGGGTTTTCTTGAGGCCTGCGCGCAGGGTGGGGCGACAACCCGGTGTTTCAATTCGGTGACGGAATTCCTGCCGGTGTCAGGGAGCGTGACGGCGGTGTTTTGTGGTTCGTCGGCGGTGGTGCTGGAACTGTATTCCCGGGGATTTTCGGCTGGGCTTCGCCTTGGTTCCTCCTTGGCTGTCGTGGCGGTGGATCGTCTTGGTGTGGCGGCGTATCTGGTGCCGAGGCCGACGGTTCTTAAGCCTGGAGGGAACCAGCTTGGACAGGCTGCCGCCCGCTTGATTCAACAGGCGATCACGGGCGCAAGGCCAGGCGACATCCAGCTTGAGCCGGTCTTGGTCGATGGCGATAGCATTCCGGTGCTAACGGTTTCGACAGGTTCACCGCAGGTGGTTTCAGTGCCGTATATCCCGCCCGTAGCGCCGAAGCCGTCGGTAATAACACCCGCTCCGGTACCGGTGAAGCCGGTTGTTGTGATTCCTGCGGTCATTCCAGTTTCTCTTTCCGGCACCGGCGACCTCAGCGCTCCTAACTCCCCGCTCCCGGCTACTCCTCCCCCTGACAACCAACAACCCGACAACTCAACAACTGCATCTCCCTCCCCTGAGCCTGTCGAAGGGGTCCCCGGCGGCACAGAACCTGAATCAGCCACCCC
>CAZTEK010000226.1:0-3063 GCA_964612095.1 uncultured Verrucomicrobiota bacterium | reverse complement strand
TCTCGTCGTCCGACGCGTGCAGTGACACCGAAAGCTCAACCTGAATTCCTTCATCAGCCAGCCGCTGAATGCCGGAAACCACGCCGCAGGTACTGATAGTGATGCGCCGCGCACCGATACACAGCCCGTCCGGATGATTCAAAATACGAATGGCTTTGAGCACTTCATCATAATTGTCGAACGGCTCACCAATTCCCATAAAGACCACATTATCGGGACGTCCGCCGAGCAGTCTGGCGACTTCCAGCACCTCGCCAACAATTTCGCCGGCGGTCAGGTTGCGGATAATCCCTTTCTGCCCACTGGCGCAGAAGGCGCAACCGAAGCGGCATCCAACCTGACTGGAAACACAGACGGTATTTGTCTGCCTGCGCGGAGCCGGAATAATCACGGTTTCGATCAGTTCGCCGTCAGCGAGCTTGAACAGCAGTTTCTGCGTCTCGCCGGGTGCTCCGCTGATTTCAATTTTTTCCATACATTGGAAGCCAAACTGCTCTGCCAGTCGCGTGCGGAACGGCGCAGGCAGATTCTGCATTTCGTCAACTGACGAAACCCGTTTGACGTAAAGCCAGTCCCAGATCTGCTTCGCACGAAAAGCCGGCTGCCCCTGCTCTTTGCAGAAAGCTTCCAGCTCCGAAAGAAAGAGTCCATGGACAGGAGAACGGCAGAATACAGAACAAGGAATATCGAATTTCGAAGGGTTATCCACTTCGATCTTCTGCGGTTTTTTATTCATTATTCGACATTCAAATAGTTCTGCACGTAATCGGCAATGCCATCCTCAAGCGAAGTGAACGGACGAGCATAACCGGTAGCACGCAGTTTGGTGAGATCGGCCTGCGTGTGGTACTGGTATTTGCCGCGCAGATGTTCCGGCATGTCGATGAACTGTATATTCGGCTTGCGGTCCATCGCACAAAAAACAGCGCTGACCAGATCCACCCACGTGCGCGGCTGGCCGGTTCCGCAGTTAAAAACGCCGGAGACCTTTTTGTGTTCGCCGAACCAAAGGGTCTGTTCGACCGCATCTTTGACGTATACAAAATCACGTACCTGCTGGCCGTCGCCATAATCAGGGCGGTGCGATTTGAAAAGCTTTACTTCGCCGTCTTTCAAAATCTGTCCATAGGATTTATGTACAACGGAACGCATATCGCCCTTGTGCGCCTCTCCGGGGCCGTAAACATTAAAATATTTCATGCCGGCGATTTCGTTGATCGCGCCGCTCTTAAGCGCCCAGAGGTCGAACATGTGCTTGGAGTAGCCGTACATGTTGAGCGGTTTGTATTGCGGCGTCATTTCGTCGGCATCGGAATAACCGAGCGTACCGTCGCCGTAGGTCGCCGCGCTGGAGGCATAAACGAAGCGTGCTCCTTCATCGAGACAGCTTTCGCAAAGTGCGCGGGTGTAGTGGTAGTTGTTGTAAGCTAAATAATCGGCATCGGTTTCGGTCGTCGCGCTGCACGCTCCGAGATGATAAACCACCTTAACTTCGCCAAGTGTAAGCTCCTCCAGATATTCAAACAGATCGTCCTTGTCGATGTAATCCTCGTATTGCAACCCGACAAGGTTTTTCCATTTTTCGTCCTCACCCAGCTCGTCGACCACCAGAATATCGGTTTCGCCACGCGCATTCAGTTCCTTGACGACATTGCTGCCAATAAAGCCCGCGCCGCCGGTGACGATATATTTAATGCTCATGACTTTCCTCCGTAAACTTTCAGAACTTTTTCAATCGTGCCGGTCGTAGAACGGCCCTCGACCATTTTCGCTAGTACCACTTTACCACCTGCCGCTTCGACCGCTTCGCGTCCGCTGACGTAATGGGCCCAGTCTTCACCCTTCACCAGCACATCCGGAATGATTTTTTCAATCAGCGCCTTCGGCTCGTCTTCGTCGAACAAAACCACGTAATCAATGCATTCCAAGGCGGCCATGACGCGGGCGCGATCGGATTCACTGTTGATCGGCCGGTCGTCGCCTTTATTACGTTTCACCGACGCATCGGAGTTGAGGCCCAGCACGAGACAGTCACCTTGCGCACGGGAAAATTCCAGGTAGGTGACGTGCCCAGCGTGCAGGATATCGAAACAGCCGTTGGTGAATACCAGCTTTTTCCCCTGCACCTTAAGCTTGGCGCGCTCAGCCAGCATTTGAGCACAGCTTAAAATTTTAGCTTCTGCATTTCTCATTAGAGTTCTTCCGCAATCTGAACGGCGAGGCCGATGTAGCTCGCTGGCGTCATGGCGAGCAGCCGTTTTTTGTCCGCCGCGTTAATTTCCAACCCTTGGATGAAGTCATGGATGGCTTCGCCCGTAATCGCCTTTCCGCGCGTCAGCTCCTTGAGCTTTTCGTAGGGCTTATCAATTCCGGCCTTGCGCATAACGGTTTGAATCGGCTCGGCCAGCACTTCCCACGCGTTATCGAGATCGGCGGCGAGCCGGGCTTCGTTAAGTTCCAGCTTACCGAGACCCTTGAGCGTCGAGCGGTATGCCAACAGCGCGTAACCAAAGGCGACGCCCATGTTACGCAAAACCGTTGAATCGGTCAGATCGCGCTGGAGACGCGACACCGGCAGCTTTTCCGACATGTGACGCAGCAAGGCATTAGCAAGGCCGATATTGCCTTCAGAGTTCTCGAAATCGATCGGGTTGACCTTATGCGGCATGGTGGACGAGCCGATTTCACCCTTCACCGTTTTTTGTTTAAAACAGGCGAAGGAAATGTAGGTCCAAACGTCGCGGTCGAGGTCGAGCAGGATGGTGTTGAAACGCGCCAGCGCATCAAACAGTTCCGCCATGTAGTCGTGCGGCTCAATCTGTGTCGTAAATGGATTTTGCACCAGCCCTAATTCTTTCTCGATCACACCCTTGGCAAGCGCAGGCCAATTCACATCAGGATAAGCCGAAAGATGCGCGTTATAGTTACCGACCGCACCATTGAGTTTGCCGCGAATTTCCAAGGTCTGGAAAACTTTGGCGGCATGGCTCAAACGACTGGCAAAGACCGCCAGCTCCTTGCCGATCGTCGTCGGCGAGGCCGTCTGTCCATGCGTACGAGCCA
>CAZTEK010000225.1:0-3077 GCA_964612095.1 uncultured Verrucomicrobiota bacterium | reverse complement strand
TCCCGTCTCCCGCTCCAATCTTTGTGATTAGCAGGTCGCTTTTATTCAGGAAGTAAAATGATGTTCAAACCGGTTGCTAGTAAAGTGGATTTCGCAGGGATGGAGGAGGGGGTGCTCGCCTTTTGGCAGGAGCACGGTATTTTTAAAAAGTCGGTTGAGAATCACTCTAAAAATTCCGAGTTTGTTTTCTATGACGGCCCGCCATTCGCTACGGGTCTGCCGCACTACGGTCACCTGCTCGCCGGAACCATTAAAGATATCGTCCCGCGTTATCAGACGATGCGCGGACATCGCGTTGAGCGGCGGTTTGGCTGGGATTGTCACGGTCTGCCGATCGAAGCACTGGCACAGGAAGCGCTCGGCCTTGCCGGAGCTCCTGCGATTGTTGAAGCGGGAATCGGCGTCTTTAACGAACAATGCCGTTCGATGGTTACAAAATATGTCGAAGAGTGGGAGAAGACGGTCACTCGCATGGGTCGCTGGGTCGATTTTAAAAACGACTACAAGACCATGGATAAAGATTTCATGGAGACCATTTGGTGGGTGTTTTCCGAACTCTGGAACCAGGGCCGTATTTATCGCGCCCACCGTATCATGCCCTACAGTTGGAAGCTCAATACGCCGCTTTCAAACTTCGAGGCGGGCCGCAACTATCAGGACGTACAAGATCCTGCCATTACCGTGCGCGTGAAGCTGAACGGCTTTGAAATCGAAAACGCTTATGCCCTTGTGTGGACGACGACCCCTTGGACTCTTCCTTCCAATCTGGCTATCTGCGCCGGCGCTGATATTGATTATGTCGCGGTGCGCGATGCTGGGAGTGGCGAGGTTTACGTATTGGCCGAGGCGCGTTTGAGCGCTTACTATAAAAAGGAAGCCGAATACGAAATTCTAAAAAAATGCAAAGGTCGCGATCTCGAAGGGCTGTCCTACGAACCGCTCTTTGACTATTTCAAAGATAATCCCCGTTCGTTCCGCGTTCTGCTCGATGGCTTTGTCAGCACGGAAGACGGAACCGGTATTGTTCATATGGCTCCGGCGTATGGCGAAGACGATTACCGTATCTGCCGCGCCGCCGATATCCCGCTGGTTGAACCGCTTGACGAAGATTGCAAATTTACCGCGCAGGTTCCTGATTACAAAGGGCAGTTTTGCAAAGACGCCGACAAGGCGATCATTAAACGGCTTAAGGACGAAGGGAAGCTGGTTCATCAGTCCACAATCCAGCACAGCTATCCGTTCTGCGAACGCACCGACACGCCGCTGATTTACCGTGCCATTGACGCGTGGTACGTTCGTGTTGAAGACCTGCGCGATGAAATGCTCGCCAATAATGCACAGGTGCATTGGATGCCTGAATATGTCGGCGAAAAGCGCTTTGCCAATTGGCTAGCCGATGCCAAGGATTGGAATATCAGTCGCAACCGCTTCTGGGGTTCCTGCATTCCGGTTTGGGTCAATATCGATGATTCGTCCGATACGATTTGCATTTCGTCAGCGGCCGAGCTTGAAAAACTTTCCGGTCAGAAAGTTACCGACCTGCATAAACATTTCGTCGATGACATTCTGATCAAAAAAGATGGCAAGACCTACAAGCGCACGCCGGAAGTGCTCGACTGCTGGTTCGAGTCCGGAGCCATGCCGTACGCTCAGCAGCATTATCCTTTTGAAAATAAGGCGCACTTCGAAGCGAACTTCCCTGCGAACTTCATTGCCGAAGGGCTCGACCAGACCCGCGGCTGGTTTTACACGCTGATGGTGCTTTCCACGGCGCTCTTCAAAAAACCGGCGTTTAAGAATGTTGTGGTCAACGGTCTGGTGCTGGCGGAGGACGGCCTAAAAATGAGCAAGCGGCTCAAGAACTATCCTGATCCGCTGAAAGTGGTGCATGAATACGGTGCCGACGCACTTCGCCTCTACATGATTAACTCACCGGTCGTCAAAGCCGAGTCACTACGTTTTTCGGAAGAGGGCGTCAAACACGCGCTTCGACACCTCCTCATTCCGCTTTGGAATTCCTATAGCTTTTTCGTCACGTATGCCAACATTGATAAATGGGAGCCCGGCAAATCGAAGTTCGGCGAAAGCACAAACCTACTCGACCGCTGGATTGAAAGTTCGCTGGCCAATCTCTGTCAGGAAGTCACTGCGGCGATGGATAACTATGACTTGCAACGTGCTGTTCGTCCGTTCGTGGCGTTTATTGAAGACCTGACGAATTGGTATATCCGTCGCTCGCGCCGCCGCTTTTGGAAGAGCGAAGATGATGGCGATAAACAGCAGGCCTATGCCACTCTTTATCATGCATTGATTGAGCTCTGTAAGATTGCCGCTCCTTTTACTCCGTTTATTGCCGAGGAGATTTACTGCAATCTGCGCACAGACGATATGCCCGAATCGGTACACCTGTGCGACTTCCCGACCGCTACCGGTGCCAAGCGCGATGTTGCGCTGGAAACCCAGATGCGTATCGTGATGGATGTCGTTAGTATGGGACGTCAGCTTCGCAAAGATCACGACGCGAAAGTCCGCCAGCCGTTGCGCCGTCTCGACGTCGTCAGTCGCGACAGCGGACTGCTCAATCAGGTCGGCGAATTGAAGCAAATCATTGCCGAAGAACTGAATGTCCGCGAAGTGATTTTTGACGATGACGAAACCAGTCTTGCGACGCTCAGCGCCAAAGCCAACTTCAAAACGCTTGGTAAAAAGTTCGGCAAGCAGGTGCAGCAAATCAATCAGGCTGTGCAAAAACTTTCGGTTGATGAGCTTAAAACAGCGGCGGCTGGCAAGGGGATTACCCTCCAGATCGGTCATGAGACGGTTGAACTTGCCGGTGAAGACATCGTGGTTGAACGCACTCCCAAAGCCGGTCTTGCTGTGCAGGCGCAGGGTGCGCTAGTTGTAGCTCTCGACCTTGAACTCGACGAAGATCTGGTTCGTGAAGGACTGGCTCGCGAACTGGTTAATAACGTCCAGCAGATGCGTAAGGCGCACGGATTTGAAGTGACGGACCGGATTCATCTAATGCTGTCTTCTGACGATGCGGTTGGTGATGCGGTTGTAACATTTAATGACTA
>CAZTEK010000224.1:0-3102 GCA_964612095.1 uncultured Verrucomicrobiota bacterium | reverse complement strand
GCCAGATTGCCGGGGGCGGGCTTGCTCATACGATGGCCTCCATGTAGGGGCGCATCACGTTATACATGCGACAGGTTTTTGCTGCTGCGATCAGTTCATCGGCTGTAGCTTTGCGTTCCCGCCATGTTTCCTTGAGAGCTTCAAGGGCGACATCAAGGCCGACTTTGTTTCGGAATTTAAAACAATCAGCGACTGTTTTTGCAGGGCTGTAAACCTTGAGTTTAACGCCGTTTTCGATGTGTTCCTGTATACCGAACGAGTAGGCTGAGCCGGTTACATAGGTCAGATTCAGTGGATAGCCGATGGTCGGTTTCCATGAGCTTTTTGGGATGCTGATCCATATGACGTGCGGAATTTGTGTGCCGATGTTATGAAAGGAAAGAGCGGAAAGCAGACAGAAGACGGCGTTCGGAACGCGTTTAGCGACTTCTTCCAGCTCGTAGTTTTGGGTTATGGGTGCGCCAGTACGCGCATACAGTCCTCTGGATCGCCTTTCCAGTTCTCCGGATTTGCACAGCATGGACAGGTAAGTACGCGGGATGCCGCTTGCTTCGACATCACGCGGACGAATGATACCTTTTTGATCCGCCATTTTCAGAATTTGATCCGTTCGTTTCATATAGATTTTCCGCTTTCAAGGAATATATCCATGAGTAACTAGAAAACGCAAACCTTGGTTCTGTTCAAATACTTTTCGACCGGCGTTTACACTATTCCGAAAACAACAAAAGGCCTTATTATGCTTAATAATAATATGTTTGATTATTATCAGTGCTGAATATACACGTTAACGGCGCTTTCATGGCGCAACCGATTGGGTTTCGGACACTTTGCGGGCGAGTTTTTCTCATCGAAAAATTCTGGACGCTCCCACGAAGGAAGAGGATCCGGACATCTGCGGATAAAAATCCGGCGATCAAATGGCCCGTTCCATCGGGCGTCCGGCGGCATAACGGATACGCAACTGAACGAGGGCAGGGTTGTAGCAGGTGATGAATACCCCACAGGGGCGGTTGCGCTGATCAAAATAGCATTCGGTGGTTTTCAGCAGGGGATGTTTGGCGGGCAGTTTCAGGTGTTTTGCTGCAATCGGATCGGTGACGGTTTCTACGGTTTGCTGAATGGTTTCGACCTTCAGGCTTTGGACGGGAACCTCGAATCGATCCGCAGACCTTCTCAGATTTACGCAGATTTCAGTGATAGCCTGTGAATCCGACAGTGCTGGATGAAAATAAAACATAAATATAATCTTGAACACTTGATATAAGCGGTTTAGCCTCCTGTTAAAAGGAGGTGTTGATGATATCATTGAGTCAAAAACAGTTAAATCAAGCGCTGTCGCTTCTCGGGGAGTACCTTGAAGATGAAGGAGCGAGACCTTGTCATTTGGTGGTTTGCGGCGGGGCGGCATTGATTGCCTGCGCTCTGGTTTCCCGTACAACAGCAGATGTTGATGTTGTTGCTCTGATGAATGATGCGGACGAAATGATTTCTCCCGATCCCCTTCCTCCTAAGATTATTCAGGGCGCTGAATTTGTCAGAGAGGCTCTTGATCTTCCTGAAAACTGGCTAAACAACGGACCAAGCCGTAACCCCGGCGGCCTTTTTCAGTCCGGACTGCCGTCAGGGATGGCTGGACGACTGACAAAGCAGGATTTCGGAGAGAAGCTGTCCGTTTATTTTTTAAGCCGTTACGACCAAATTCACTTAAAGCTTTATGCCGCAACCGATTCAGGGCCTGGCCGGCATGTGGATGACTTTCTTAAGCTTGCTCCGAAGGAGGATGAAGTCAGTGCAGCGGCTCTCTGGGCGCTTACACAGGATGCTTCGGACGGGTTTCGGTTGATGCTGAGTTCAATGCTGAAACAACTGGGGTTTAAACATGTTGCTGACAGACTTTAACAATACGTTGACGGAGCGGTTGCTTGCTTTTCTCTGGAGGCAATGGCTTCAGATCGGGGTACGGGCTTCCTTTGAGGAGAAAGATCGGGACGGATGGATTATTGATCCTGAAGCGCTCTGGCTTTTAACCGCATCGATAGGGCGAGAGGATCCGCGCTTATTCGATGCCGCAACGGACTGGGTGGCTGCTAATTCTTCGTTTGTAAATATACCTCGTCTCAAATCGCTTGTGCATCTGTACGGCTTCGAATCGGTGAGAGCTGTCGCCGCGATGGCTGCGAGGGTGCGGTTGAATAATAAAGGGTTGAAATGGAGCTTTTCCGACCTTCAAATACCGGAAATCCCGCAGCCTCTTTTTCTCCGGGGCTCTCCGTCTGCGGAGACATCGGCAGAAAATTGCGATGAGGTTTTTCGTGAGTTCGGATTCCTTCGGGGTGTGATGGAATTGCGGGGAATGGCGCGACAGTTTAATTATACGATGCCGGAGTGTGCTTTGCTGAGATTGCGGGCCTTGGCCGGGCTGAACGCCCGCGCCGAGATTTATGCCTACCTGTGCACCCATTCCGGAGGACATCCCAGCGGAATTGCACGTGAAACCGGCTATTCGCAGAGAAACATTCAAGACACGATTACGGATATGAGTGCCGCGCATATTGTTATTTCCGGACAGCTGGTCGGGCGGAAAAAGCGGTACATGATTAATAAAGGGAATTGGAGTACGTTGCTCCATAATCCGGCTGACCCTCCCCGGTGGGTGACTTGGCCTCCAATATTCCGGGCTCTGGAAATTCTCCGGACGGAATGCCGCCAGCTGAGTAAAAAAGAAGGAAGCCCTCTTTTTCTTTCGGGGCGCTTGCGCGAATTGATGAAGCGTCTGAGGCCTCTGCTGGAATGTGAGGAGTGCGAGCCTGTTTTCAGGGCATACGAAGCGTTCCCCGGCGAGCTTTACAGCCAAATTTTTATGGAAGACATTGAAGGATGGCTGGGCAGGGGGTTGGGTGGGAAAGGGTCACCTTCAGAGTAAAACGACGTGGTTCCACGGATGGCAAGGCCGTCCCGCAGATTGATCTCCCGCAGGAGCGCAAAAATCTGCGGACGTTTTTTCGCTCTACCCCGCGTAGCGGATGCGGAGCTGAACGAGGGCGGGGTTGTAGCAGGTGATGAAAACACCGCAGGGGCGGTTGCGCTGATCAAAATAGC
>CAZTEK010000223.1:0-3104 GCA_964612095.1 uncultured Verrucomicrobiota bacterium | reverse complement strand
ATTATCTGCTTTATTGACGAGCCGATTCTCTCGGCTTTCGGTAGTTCAACTTATGTTTCCGTTAGCCGCGACGAAGTAGTCGCCGCATTGAACGAAGTCGTTGAAGCAGTACACATGGACGGTGGCTTAGCCGGTACTCATTGCTGCGGCAATACGGAGTGGAGCATTCTGATCGATGCGGGCGTAGATATCGTCAACTTTGACGCATTCGAATTCGGCGAAACGGTTGCCATGTATGCCGATTCTATGAAAGAGCATTTAGGTCGCGGCGGCTTACTGGCTTGGGGCGTTGTCCCGACATCGGCTGCGGTTCGCGAACAGACCTGCGAAAGCCTTTGTGCGCAGCTTGAAAAGGTGATGGATCATCTATCCACCACGGCGGGCATCAGCAAGCAAACTATTATCGAGCAGGCTATTATTACTCCATCGTGCGGAACCGGTTCGATGGCTGAAGCGGATGCTGAAAAGGTGTTCGAATTGGTCAAGCAGGTTTCTACGGCGATGAAGAAGAAATATAACTTCTAGAACCGCAGAATATCGAACAAGGAATATCGAATTTAGAAGTTTGTGAAATTCAGTCCTTCTACGGTTCTTTGTTCGATATTCGATTTTTTTCTGTTCAACCAAAGGTTGTATGAAACTAGCCATTACAGGAAAAGGCGGGGTGGGGAAATCCACACTTGCCGCCATGCTGACGCTCCTGCTAACACGCAAGGGCGTAAAGGTGCTGGCGCTGGATGCTGACCCAGATGCCAATCTGGCTGGGTCGCTCGGCATTTCTCAGGAAGAACAGAAGACCATTATTCCGATTGCCGAACAGACGCGGTTGATTGAAGAGCGGACCGGCGCACAAGTCCGACGATACGGCCAGATGTTTAAGCTGAATCCGACCGTGGACGACATTGCGGGTAGCTATGGTTTCAATAAAGATGGCTACTCACTACTGGTGCTGGGTGCTGTCGATCAAGGCGGCGGCGGATGCGGTTGTCCTGAAGGGGTGCTGATCCGGGCGCTGGTTTCTGACATGGTGCTTCATAAGAGAGAAGCACTAATCATGGATATGGAAGCCGGTGTTGAGCATCTAGGACGTGCCACGGCCCGCGGCGTCGATTGCATGCTGATTGTGGTGGAGCCCGGACAACGTTCGGTGGATTGCGCGAAACGAATCATCCGCATGGCACATGAAATCGGTATTCGTAATTTACAGATGGTGGCGAACAAAGTGGCCTCACCCGCTGAAGAGGCTTTTATTCGTCAGGCACTTCCTGAGTTGCCGTTACTGGGTGTGATCCCGTTTGATGAGTCTTTTGGCGAAGCTGACCGTAAGGGCTGCGCGCCGCTTGATTTGCTGTCTCCAAAATTGGAGGCCGCATTTTCCTCTATTTTGAGTCGCATTGAAGAAGGAGTGAAATCATGACCAATGTTCAACATGAAAAGTTCGCCAAACTTATGGGCGAAATCGAATTGATGGAAGAACAAGTGCTTAAGCTGGAAGCCTCCGGTGTTAATCCTGAGAAATTTCAAAAATTGCTAGAAGATCTGGGCGAAGCACGCAAAAAACTTTCGCGACTGAGTGACGGTTGCGGTCCGGGCAGAACCCCTGGCGCTTAATTTAAAGTGGAATGATATGAGTTACTTAATCGGCATAAGCGGCAAAGGCGGAGTTGGTAAAACAACTCTTTCGGCGCTGATTGTCCGCAGGCTGATTGCCCGCGGCAAAAAGCCGGTGTTGGCGGTAGATGCCGATCCGAATACCTGTCTGGATAGTAATCTAGGCGTAAAGGCGGATCGGACAATCGGACGGGTTCGTGAAGATGCGCGTCAGGAAGCTTCCAAAGGACTAGGGGCAGGAATTTCGAAGCAACAACTATTGGAAATGAAAATTTCAGAAAGTCTGGTTGAGGCTCCCGATTTTGATTTGATTGCGATGGGCCGTTCGGAAGGGCCTGGCTGCTACTGTTATGCAAATAACGTGCTCAAGCAGGCGATCAAAACGATTTCAGATGAATATCCTTTTGTCGTGCTGGATAACGAAGCGGGCATGGAAAATCTTTCGCGCCGTATTGTTCAACGCGTCGATTTACTGGTAATGGTGGCTGATCCGTCGCGTCGCGGACTGGATACGCTGAAACGACTCCACGAAGTAACGGGCGAGATGGAAATTAAATACGGCAAACTGGCGCTGGTGGTTAACCGGATGCGGCGCAATGAACTGCCTGATTATGCTTTGACGCTTAAACAAGAAACCGGCGCCGATTTTCTAATCGGTATTCCGGACAATCAGGAATTAGCAGAATTTGGCGAAGGCGGAAAAAATCTGGCGGAGGTTCCGTCTGAAAATCCAGTTGTTAAGTGCATTGATGAACTGTTAGACGCTGCGGGACTTTAAACGAATAGAATCTAAAATTATTAACCAGGACGGGTAGGAGAAAATTATGACAAAAACACCTGAAAATCCTCATCAGCGCGTGGCCGACAAGGCGTCGCATGAGGTAATTGCAAAAGCGATGGCGGAAGGCGTGGATACCTGTTTCACCCGCTTTGATCAGCAGGGCAAGCAGTGTAAATTCGGCGTCGAAGGCATCTGCTGTAAAATCTGTCACATGGGTCCGTGTAAAATCACGCCTCGTTCGCCGCTCGGCGTTTGCGGCGCGAATGCGGATACAATTGTCGCACGTAACTTCCTGCGCGAAGTGGTCGGCGGCGCGGCGGCTCACTCTGACCATGCCCGTCACCTCGTGCTACGCCTGAAAGCGATCGGCGAAGGTAAGGGTGGCGATTATAAAGTTACCGATGAGAAGGCTCTTATACGGTTTTGTAAACAGTACGGAATTTCAACCGAAAATCGGACGACTCAAGAACTCGCGCATGATTTGGCGAAGCTGTTTCTGGAGGAATTCACTTCGCAGGAAGAAAACCTGAAAACATTAAAGCTGGCACCGCAGAAGCAACAGAACGCCTGGGAAAAAAACGGTGTGGCTCCCCAAGGTATTGACCGCATGTGCGTGGAGTCCATGCACCGCACCCATATGGGTGTGGACCACGATTATAGAAATCTTTTGAAACAGGCTTATCGCACGGCACTGGCAGACGGCTGGGGCGGT
>CAZTEK010000222.1:0-3118 GCA_964612095.1 uncultured Verrucomicrobiota bacterium | reverse complement strand
CCCCGTGCGATTCCGCACAGCAATAAAACAAACAGTCCATTTCTAAACGTTCTGATCATCCTTCTTTAATCCTCTTTTTTCGTCGCGACATACAAGGAATATCTTCGCGGAGTCAAATTCCTCTTCCTCCGCATCAAGTGTCAAGTGGGCGCATGTCAGTTTCGCAGGGGTTTTCTCACGCGAACAGGCGGCCCCATCTCCCGTTGCGGCTGAGGGCCCACAGCGCCAGAAAGGCTTCATCGCTTCGACATCCAGAAATTCACTGCCGTTATCCGCTGTGATCGTTTTGAAGATGGCTCGAAAAGCTCCTTCGCCCATAGAGCGTTCCAGACCACCCAGAGCGTTCAGCACGGATTCCTGGGCCCGATCCGCCAAGCTTTCAAATGATGATTTTTCGCGTCTTACGCTCCGTCAGCGTCATCAAAACAGGCTTTGCAGCCCCCTTTGCCGCCGACAACCAGATCAATCTCCCAGTGGCCAAACACCAATCGATTTTCGACCTCGGCGGGGGGGGCTGCTCGATTCTTTTACGGCGGGCCGGATACCTCTTCGGCCTGCGCACCAACGTCTTGCGCCGCCGCTTGCGGCGGTTGCGTTTTTCCCACAGCGATTCGTTACTGACCCCAGCTACCGGAACAACCGCCGCCGCGAATCGAAGAGCTGAAGACAAAATATATAGACGCTGCTGCTGTTATGGTCATCTGAACCAAATAAGGTCTACCGATTTCCAGATTCCGCCGCCTTGTATCCGTCCCTGCACCTTGATCACCAGTGAGTTGTCCGGTTTGCACTCTGTCTTCTTTACAATAATGAAGAACGGGCTTTGCCACATGTCAGGGTCAAATCTTGAATAGAAAACTCTTTCCAGCTTTTTTTCGCCGTTCAACCAGACTGTCGCGGATTTATCAACCCCGCCGAACATGATGCAAACATAGCTGTAAGGGGTTTTCTGTTCATCCGGCAACTTGAATTCCGTCCGATACCAACCAATATCGTCCTTTCCGGGCGCACCGATTTTATCCACCTGCGCCGCCCAACTCTTGTCGACCGCGATATTTGACCACGATACCGAAGATTCTGCCGTGATGGCGGCCATATCAATCGCCTGCCCAGACTGCTGCCATTTGAATTGCCAGTTATCCAGCGGCATTCGTCCCGCGCAAGTCCGCAACATCATATCAAAATAGGACTTACCAATGAAATCCAACCGTTCTTGGGGTTGGCAGTACTGCGAATTGATAACCAAGTCGCCATCTATTTTCTTTCTGTATTCGTAAAGCACATCAAGCGCCTGTTCAAATGATTTTGTTTTTTCAATATCAAAGGGATGCTCGCGCCAACTTTTACTTTTTTTAATCGCATCGATCACCAGACGCGCATGTTCGAGTCCTTTAGCTAGAAAATCAACTCGTGCAACGGCTTCCTTGTCATCGCCTGCCGCCAGTCGCGCCTGGTCTAGTAACTCCTTACCCTTTTGGATATCTCGCAATGTGTAGAGTTTGTCCGCGTATTTGAAAGTCCATTCGCCATACGTCGGGTCGATTTGGTTTTGGGCAGTTATGTCATTCCAGTGGGAGAAATAGTTTCTAATCGATTCTTTTCCCTTGCCGAAAGCGGAATAATATTCGTCCATAACTTGGTCAAGGGTCAAATCAGGACGTGCATGCAAACGTCCCAGCATGTATAAGTTAGGCCCCTGAGTACTCCACATTGAAGTTAAACAATCGAAATCGGTGCCGATAAGGTCGTTTCCTAGTAGTGCATATTTGAACTCTTTGCCAAACTCTTCCGCAAAGATATACGTCATGCAGTATCCGCCATAAAAATAGTTTGGCCGTAATATCAAACGGGCTCCTGTCTTTCTCCAACCATCCCAGAGTTTACTAAATATATCTTTGTCGGCAGGCGATAGCGGGAAATAATATGGTGCCGTTAGCCGTATATTTATATTCCCATTTAAGCTGGTATTTATTGGCGGCTGGGTATAACCGGAATATGCACCTGCCGCAATCTGAGCGTTCTTATCATATTTTTTTGCTTCTTCCTGCACCGCCAGATAAAACTTTGCATACCGGTCGGAAAGAGATATTTCATTCTGAGTTGCTATCTCGCTTTTACCAGCGATCGTGTTCGGGTCCCATATTTGATCATTAATGGTTAGTTTATCGTTGGAATCCCAAGCCTGACAATTTTTACATGAACAGGCCTGATCTATCGCCCGCTTGTCGTTTTCCATACAATTTATCCATGGTTTGTCGGGAGTACGGTTTTCCAGCCAGTCGGCAACGATTTGCTTGTGCAATTCAGGGTTCGAGACACACATTTGCACCAGGTCACTCCTCTGATCTAATGGTCCGCGAGTTCCATCGGCTTTCAGGGCAAACCACTCGGGATGGGTCTTGCCAAACCTCTTCCAATATTGCGTAAAGGCATGCCCGTAATCAGGACTGCTGTATTTACCAAGCCGATGGTGCAGGAACCATGCTCTTGTCTCCGCCAGATACGATTTATAAATTTCATTTTCCTCTGTCGGCGCCGGGGGTATTCTGATGCGGCTGAACAATAAGCGCGGAGTCAAGGTTCGATCAATGCCGGACACGAAATCAAGATGTTCGGTGTGCGGGACATAGGTGCCCAATTCACCAGGCCAAATCCATTTTACTCCCATTTCCCGGTCGAGCAAATCATAGACCGCATACAAAGTCCCCAGTGGAGACGTCCCGGTTGCCGCATCCATTTCCAGTTGCGATTGCTTAATCTTCGGCATCAGGCCATTGCCGTCTCTGCCGTAAAGAAACACTTCATCCTTATCTATTTTAATCCGGTAGGAATTTCCCGGCAGTTCTGCGGCGATTAATCTGTTCTGCAATGTCCGCTGGGTTTCGCCAATATAAATTTTATTCAATGCAGACGGAATTGTTTCATTTTCTTTAACGATTTGTAATAGGACGCCAGTTGCTTTTTCAATATGTTTCTGCAATTCAGAGGCGGCGAAAGCCGCAGTTTCGGAGGGCTTCTCCGCTACAACGATAACGGCTTGAGGGTGAGCATTTCTGACGACTTCAACCGCGGCGAGATTTGAACAAAAAAAAGATGCCATTAACATTACAATAATTTC
>CAZTEK010000221.1:0-3129 GCA_964612095.1 uncultured Verrucomicrobiota bacterium | reverse complement strand
TCTCAATGGTGCCGCCGCCGCGCGGAGTTTCCCATTTGAAGTCCTGTCCTAAGCCAAGACCGCGACGGGAATACAAATCAAAATGCGTATTCGCTGTGAGCCAGTCCGTCGGATGCAGTTCCGCGCGACCCATAATGAAAGCACCAAGGCGTCCGCCTGCACCAACCGTAAAGGTGAATACGCGATAACCGAGATGACGCTGCCAGACCGGTGTATAAAAGACCGGAACCGGCCCGACGTAGAAAGTAACATCCTTCGCTTTAATGAACGCGCCGCTAGGCTTGTGCTCATCAATAACCCGCAACTCCCTCGCCTTAGCATAAATGAGCGGCTTTTCGCCCTCGCAAGTGGTCATGGTAACGCCGCGCATGAGAAACTCATTCGTTGAAACGCGCTCGGTGGTTTCAGCGGTGATATAGGCCGGCTCAAAGTACATGGATGATTTTCCGAAAGTACCTTCACGGGTCTTATAGTTATAAACCAGCTTCTGCCCTTCCCAGCGATTCCCTTCACGAAGCATCAAAATATTTCCATCGGCATTAATCTCACCGGTCTTTGAATTCACCGTCACACGGTCAGCCTGCAAACTGGCTCCCTGTTGCTGCACCGCAACATTCCCCTCAGCGATCAGCAGGTCACCCGCATATTCCATCCGGTCAGCGGTCACTTCAACCGCGTCAGCATCGCCGGATATACGTTCAGGAAGCGACTTAGGTTCAACACGCTGTACGCCCAGTGCAGGTCCGCCGCCGCCCGACTCACCAGTCGATTCAGCCACCACCGGAAGAATCGGAGCCTGCACGCCAGCGACTGGCGCGGCTGCCCCGCCGGGGAAGAGTACACGCAGACGCTCAGCGGCTTTGGCGGCGTATTCGGTGTCACCAAATTTATTAATAACTTTATTATAATAAATTACGGCTGAATTGGTCTGCATCGGACGAGGGACTCGCTCGTAAAACCGCCCGATTTCATAGTTATGCTCCGCATCCTTTCCATGCAGTTCTTTGCCGAATTCCTGCGCTGCGGCAATATGCTGTGAGTTGGTGTAAAGTTCGGGGAACAATCCGGCAGAAAGCTGCGCCTGTTCACGGATATCCACGCTGTAAGGTGTGGAATCAACTAGCTCTTTAAAGCTATCAATTTTTGAAACAGCAGCCTTTTCAGCGTACGGACTATTTGGGTAGCGATATTCTGTCGTTGCATAGGCGACAATCGCCATTTCCTGATCGTCGTTCTTCTGATAGGCCTTCCCGATCATATATTGCATCTCAGGCGCACGCTCCCATTGCGGAGCATTCTTAATGATCGATTCGAAAAGCGGCACGGCCCGTTCGGGTGCGCGGTAGCCACCAAAGAGCCAGCGCATTCTTTTACGATTCATCTCTTTCTCAGCAATAATAAACTGCTGATCAAGGATGGCGTCATAATCCGTGATACTGGTGTAATACTGCTGAATCAACTCCTCGTAAGCCGTGAACGCCTTTTTGTTTTTGCCCTTTGCAAAATAAAGTTCAGCCACCTCCTGTTTGGCGTCCGCCGCCTTACCACTTTCCGGCCAACGTTTTACAAAAATCTCATACTGCTTCCGCGCACTTTTAGCATGCCCGCGCTCCCTCAGTGATTCAGCATAGCTCCAATGCTCTTCCGCGGTCGCCGGTTTGTAGCTGAACGGATTGAGATAAAAATAGTTTCCGCTGCGAGTTTCCTGATACGGTAGAGCGGTTGAACAGCCCGTCACGGTAAGTAGCGTGAAGATGGTCAGAAAGCCCACGATAAAAGCGCAGTTTTGTTTTAAATTCATATCTGCCAGAGAGTACGGAAGCCCCCCTTCCTTGGCAAGAGCGAAGCCACGGTTTCC
This sequence comes from uncultured Verrucomicrobiota bacterium, assembly GCA_964612095.1. GTDB lineage: Bacteria > Verrucomicrobiota > Kiritimatiellia > Kiritimatiellales > Tichowtungiaceae > Tichowtungia. The sequence goes on along the minus strand of CAZTEK010000221.1, from coordinate 1,271 downwards.
AAAGCCACCCGTTTCAGCCTTTCAATAGACCGGATACCGCCGCGTAGACCTCATCGGGAAGAACTGCCGCCAGCGCCAAACGGGCTGCATCAGAATCACGAGCGATATCGCGCGATTGCAGGGCGCTCTTTTGCAGAATGATGCTCCGCCCAAGCGGGCCTGTTTTACTCGGATCCGTAAGACCAAAAATAGCTATAACTGGTGTGCCGACCGCCGTCGCCAGATGCATGCCACCGCTATCGTTCGATACTACACAATCGCTCATTTTTAAAAGCGCCGCCCACTCCGAAATAGTCGTCCGGCCTGCCAAACTGATCACGTCCGAGCCAACAGCCGAAGCAATCTCCGCGCAGACAGCGGCATCGCCGGGCCCGCCGCCCAGCAGAATCTGAGCGTCCAGTTGCGCACAGATTTTCTTTGCCAGCAGTATAAAATGCTCGCTTGGCCAACGTTTTGAAGGCCCACGCGCCGCCCCCGGCAAAAGGGTGATAATTGCCTTTCCAGACCTTGAAATATTCCCAATTTTTCCTTCCAAGGTTTGGAAACTTGCCGCTGGCACACTAAGTTGCGGCGCAGGCGGAACACCCTGAACACCGAGAATTTTTAAATATTCGAACTGCTGATGGCCGCTCGGCAAGCAAACGGGTTCGGTCAGCATCAGCCGCCGCCATTGACCTCTAGACCCGATACGCCGTGGCACGCCTGCCATAAACGGCACAAACGCCGAACGGAATGAGTTAGGAAAAATATAAGCTCGATCAAAATACGTCTGCCGAAGTTTTACAATGGTTGGAACCATTTCGTCCAAGGTTTGGACGAAATGAACCGCAGGTTGCATTTCCCAAAGCGCTTTGAGTCCGGGCTTCGTCAGCACAGTAATTTCAGTTTCCGGATGTGTGGCACGGAACAGCTGAAGCGCAGGCATGCTCATAATCGCATCCCCGATCCAATTCGTACTAACAACCAATACTTTTTCTGGAACTACTGTTTTCATCTAAAACAAATGCGATCAATCCAGTCATTGAAAGCCTCAGAACCAGATAGCATTTCAATTTCCACGCGCAGATAAAGGATCGGCAGGTCGCACCGCTCGAGGAGCGGAAAGCGTACCGCGTCTTTCTCGGTAGTAACAATCACCTCCGCACCAGCCTCGCCAGCACTATTGATCGTTTCAATAATCTCCTGCTGAGTGTAGCGATGGTGATCCGCATACTGCGCGCTATGAACGATTTCTGCTCCAAGCTTACGAAGCCCGTTCTCAAAGCTTTCCG
>CAZTEK010000220.1:0-3135 GCA_964612095.1 uncultured Verrucomicrobiota bacterium | reverse complement strand
CCAGCGACATGTAAACGGTTTTCCAAGCATTGGAATCGACGCATGAATTTGGCGATGTTTTCGTTAAGCAACTCCTCAGACTCATGGCCAAGATAGCGACTGAGATTTACAGTCGAAAAAAGTAAATCACCGAGTTCCTCGCGAATGGCCGCGGCATCTTTCTGAGCCATCGCTTCTTTAACTTCGGCCAGCTCCTCTTCCAGCTTGGCAATGACGCCGCCAATTTCATCCCACTCAAAACCAGCACGGGCAACACGTTTCTGCACTAGATGTGCTTTGGCGAGCGCAGGCAAGTGACGCGGAATGCCTTCCACTAGCGAGCGCGGTGTATCAGCATCTTTTTCGGTTTTTTTAATTTTCTCCCAGTTACGGAGTACTTCTCCGGACGTGTTGGCCTGAATATCGCCAAAAACATGCGGGTGGCGCCGAACCAGTTTATCGGCAATACCGGTCACCACATCGTCAAATGTGAATGCACCCTCTTCTTCGCAAATCTGCGCCTGAAAAACGACCTGCAATAGTAAATCGCCCAGCTCGCCACGCAGCTCAACGCGGTCGCCGATTTCAATGGCATCAATTACCTCATAGGTTTCTTCGATGAGATTGGATTTGAGTGAGTCCAGCGTCTGCTCCCGATCCCACGGGCATCCACCTGGTTCACGCAGTTTACGCATAATACCCAGCAGGCGGTCTATTGGCTTTTCATTCATAATTTCTCCCAGAAAACGTGTTGTCACTCCTGTCTTTCTACCATTTCTTCCCAGTCAAACAATTCTCCTCTACCACTTTCTCGGAGCATCAGGTCTGTATTGATTGAGAACCAACGTTATGGGCCGCCTTTTTTAACACGCAGGGTTGAAAAATATGATTTTAAAGTCTAAAAACATCCTGTGATTGTACTGCGATCTGCGACCAAACGTACTTGGAATTGAAAGGATTGATTATGCCGCGCATCCTGATTGTAGACGACGACATGTTCTTCCGAACGATAATCACCAAACTTCTAACCGGACACGGATACGACATCACCTCGGTTCAAAGCGGTGAAGACGCACTTGAAATTCTTAAAACCAAAACGTTCGACCTGATGATCTCGGATGTCAACATGTCCCCCATGAGCGGGATGGATCTGCTACAAAAAACTCAAGAAGCCTATGCCAACATGGGCGTCATCATGCTCACCGGTCATGACGAAATAGAAATTGCCATTGAGGCCATGAAAAAAGGGGCCTTTGACTTCCTCGTTAAACCCTTCCAACTCAATGAACTATTTTTAACCGTACAACGCTCGCTCGGGTATTACAATGCATCCCCAGAAAGCAAGCCACTCCAGACACGATTAGATATGCTAGAAGGGCTTGTGACAGAGAGCGCCAGCATGCGTAAAATTTGTGACATCGTTAGACGTGTTGCCCCAGCCAATGTCACCGTACTTCTCTGTGGTGAAAACGGATCAGACTACGAACTCATCGCCCGAACGATCCATTACTATAGTCCTCGAAAAGATGGCCCCTTTGTAGCCCTTGATTGCGCCATGCTACCCGTCCAGTTAATAGAGTCCAAACTCTTCGGAGATAACACCTCCACTAAAGGGCTATTTGAAACTACGCATGGCGGCACACTTTTCCTCGATAACATCGATGCCATACCGATCCATATTCAACCTAAACTCCTCAATGTGATACAAAAAGAGGAAATCTGCAGAGTTGACGGATCGATGCATACCAAAATCGATGTGCGTATTATCGTTGCTTCCAGCGAAAACCTAGGCCACCTCGTCGAACAGAACGCGTTCCACGAAAACCTTTATTATCGACTCAGTGCCCTTCGCCTCGATATCCCGCCATTACGCAATCGCCCGGAAGATCTCCCCCGCCTCATTGACCAAGCTATTCACCGAAACCTTAAGTCCGATACCGAAACACGCTCCCTTGATCAAACGGCAAAAGAAATTCTTCATAATTACCCGTGGCCCGGCAACATACGTGAACTTGAGGATGTCATCCAGCACGTGTGCTCCTTTGCACAAAACGGAGTGATTACTAAAGAAATGCTACCCGAAAAAATAATCATGTCCTTCGAAGCAGGAATCCGCAACCAACTCATCACCAATAGTCGTGCGCAACTAAAAGGGCAATCCTTCAAAACATTCCTGCACAGTAAACAAGGAGAACTTCTCAGCCGGATCAACAAACCTCTGAATGAAAATACGTAATGCTCTGAAATTCTATAAATAAAACAGGCTGTTTCCCTTCGCAACCTGTCATAAAAAAACCCCGCCAGAAGTTGGCGGGGTATTGCCTTTAGGGCTATTTGTTGGCCACTTTAACGGCGACTGACCAAATCGAGCAATTCTTTGGCTGAAACGCTTCCGAGCGTATCGAGCACCACTTTGGCACCAGTAAAATCTTCATATGCTGTATAGGCATCTGGCAACGCAATCGCGGTGGCACCAGCCGTCAGCGCACCTTTACAAGCGGCACGCGAAGCGACAATCGCGATGAGCGGAATGTTTTCCTGCCCGCGTTGTTTAAGAATACGCAACCAATGGTCGGCACGCGGGAAAATCGGGTCAATACTATCCATCGCCACCAAATCCACACCCATCGCATCAAGCTCGGTTTTTTTCATCAGTTCTTTAGCAGACGCTTCCGGCCACGCCGAAAGAGCGACTACCTGCATATTGTGCGTCTGAGCCGCCTTGATGAGTGCCGGAAGATCCTTATTGAGCACAGCCTTATCCGCAAAGGCTTTAACCAACAGGCTTTCGGCCTGTTCGGTAAGCTGGTCGCCTGTGGTCAGATTCCGTCCGGAAGCTTCAATCATGGACTGAATGGCTTTCCCAGGACGAGGGGTAAGCCCGTAACGGGCGAATAGAGCAGGAGTTACATCAATGTCCTTGCTTTTCATCACCTGTTTAAGGACGTCAAACATGATCTGCCGTCCGTTGATGGCGACATATTCGAGTTCAAAGAATAGGACTTCCCGTGCCTTGATCTTCTCAACGGCCGGCTTGGTGGTTTCAATTTTAGCTTTGCTCATTCAATCTACTCCGGTTAATTACACATCTTTTTATAAAAACAGGCGGGCAGTGTATGCGGCAGGGCCTATACAGTCAAGCCCTTGAAAAATATC
>CAZTEK010000219.1:0-3137 GCA_964612095.1 uncultured Verrucomicrobiota bacterium | reverse complement strand
GCGAAGAATATTTCGACAACATTGTGGCCTTCTGGACTCCAGCCGAACCGCTCACCCCTGAAAAACCGCTTGAATTTTCATACCGCCTGCACTGGTTTAAGGACGACCCCTCGCTGCCGCCACTGGCTCGCACGCTGGCCACCCGTATCGGCAATGCCACAGAGTATCCCGGGGCTAAGAAATTTGTACTCGATTTTAACAATGCCACCGGACTCGATCGAAATAACCCCGATAGTGTTACGCCGATTGTATCCATCACCAACGGCAATCTAAAAGGCAAACATCTCCAGCGCAATGACCCCGGTAACGCATGGCGCGTCTTCTTTGATGTTGAACCCATTGATAAAACAAAACCTGTCGAAATGCGCTGTTTCCTGCAATCGGGCGGACTGCCGCGGAGTGAAACGTGGACTTACTTCTGGAACCCATAGAACCCTTTATTCCGACCTGGGGTAGCCCAGAAGAATGGAACGGCGCCTGCGAAAAACTCGAGAGCTACTTGCGGGCTCATGAGGTTGATAGTCATTTGCATCGCGCACACCTCATTACCATGGTTTTGCGGCGCGTCAGCCACCGCTGGCAAGGCCAGACTCCGCCAGAACCGCTGGCAACCCTTGTAATTGAAGAAACCAATCGCCTACTCAATGAATGGTTTACCCGTATCATGGATCTTCCCGCCGGAACGGACACCAATTTCACGGCGGCCGACGGACGCGTTGCACTATTCCTCTGCGACGGCCCTTTTCGCTGGCCCTACGCCTTTATGGCCACCCAGCAAATCCCAGACGACCTAAAAAATGCTATGCGTAACAGCCTCATGCGCGCCGGGCCCGAACTGCAAATCAGCAATATGGTTCCTCGACCAATCGATCTGGGAATGATTCCTGCCTTTGCTGATGATGCAATGGATACCCTAAATCGCATGCCGGTTATCAAAGCATTCATTGGCTGGCTAATTTTTCTAACTATTCTAACTTACCTTTTCTGGATGACACGATGACGGCTGAAAAACTTCTATCAGGCGCGCAGAAAGTGCGCCGGCGGATTCTCTTCTTTTCGCTGGTGTTGCTACTCACCACGTTGGCCACTTGGGTCATGGCCGACATTCTCTGGCGCGGCGGCATGAACAGTTGCGAAATTGCCATCCTGATTCTATTCGCCGTACTTCTTACACCGGTTTCCTTTGGTATCGTTCAAGCGCTAACCGGATTCCTTATCCTTTGGCACCGGCGCGACTCCGCTCGCCTGCTTTCGCTGCTCGAGAAAAAGGATATCTCAGTGGAACTTCCCGTCACCGCAGTAGTTCTGCCGATTTTCAATGAAGACGTCAGTCGCGTTTATGAAGGATTGCGAGCCATCTACCGTTCCGTTGAAAAAACGGGAAACCTCTCACGCTTCGACTTCTTCATTCTCAGCGATTCCAATGATCCGAACAAATGGATCGAAGAGGAAATGGCCTGGGCTGAACTCTGCAAACAGGTACATGGCTTCGGACGCATCTTCTACCGCAAACGTAAAATATCCCTGAACCGAAAAAGCGGGAACATCAGCGATTTCTGCCGCCGCTGGGGCAGCAAATACCGCTACATGGTTATCCTTGATGCCGACAGCGTGATGAGTGGCGACTGTCTCGTCAAACTCGCGCAACTCATGGAATTACACCCGCAATCCGGTATTATTCAAGCCGCGCCTGTTCAGTCGATGAGCGAAAGCCTCTTTGGCCGTTGCATGCAATTTGCGGGCACTTTGTACGGCCCGATTTTTCAGGCTGGCCTTAACTTCTGGCAGGCCGACGAAGGCAACTACTGGGGTCATAATGCGATTATACGCCTAGCACCTTTCATCGAACACTGTGCTTTGCCCGACCTGCCCGCCAGCAAAACACCCCGCGCCAAATACATGAGCCACGACTATGTCGAGGCAGCTCTCATGCGCCGCGCTGGCTACGAGGTTTGGCTAGCCTACGGACTGGGCGGTAGCTATGAAGGCGGCCCGCCAACACTCACCGACATGGCTAAACGCGACCGGCGTTGGTGCCGAGGCAATTTTCAACACAGCTGGCTCATGCTTTCGCCGCATGTTCGTCCGATTAATCGACTACATCTCGCACTCGGCATCATGAGCTATCTCTCCTCGCCGCTTTGGCTCTTCTTTATGCTTTTAGGAACCATGCAATTCATATTTGCGTCCCGCTTCACGCAACGAACCTTCGACTACGATGTCGGCCTATCCTCTTTTCTGGATATCGGCGGGAACCGGCTGGCCATTATTCTTTTCAGCACAACGATCTCCCTACTTTTCCTACCCAAACTGCTCGGACTACTTCTCATTCTGTTTAGAAAACAGGAGGCTAAACCGTTCGGAGGACGCTTGCGCGCCACCGCCAGCGTATTGATTGAACACTTCTTTTCCATGTTGATCACCCCGATCCTCATGCTATTCCACTCCCGTTTCGTGCTCGGCGTAATGGCTGGGCAGGAAGTTGGCTGGGGTTCCCAGCGGCGCGGCGGAGATGACGGTATTACGTGGGGAGAAGCCATTGAATCCCACTGGGGCCACTCACTGATCGGATGGGTCTGGGGTGCACTGGCCTGGTGGATTAATCCCGCCTTTTTCTGGTGGATGAGCCCCATTTTCATTGGGCTAGTCTGCTCTATTCCACTCTCTGTACTATCCAGCAAAACATCACTAGGGACTCGGTTCCGTCAGATGGGTCTTTTTGTAACTCCGCAGGAAAGCCATCCACCCCTCGAACTCGCTGAACTACAAGCCAATCTGGATGCCTGCAAACAGCACATACCCCCGCTTGAACTGCTCCGGAAAAACTACGGCTTCATGCAGGTTGTCATTGATCCCTACGTCAACGCCATTCACATTTCCCTCCTGCACCGACGCATCAAAAATCGCCGCCTCGATAGTGCCTACTTTACACATTTGCAGAATCGCGTCGTCACCGAAGGGCCCGACGTCCTCAACCGCCGCGAACAAATGGCCTTGCTGCTGAATCCCGAATGCATGGCTTGGTTGCACGAACAGATCTGGTTGCTCCCTCTTGAGAAGCTCGCCCCATGGTGGAAGACTGCGTTGCTACAATACAACATTCTAGAAAGTAAGCCGACAACCGCGCTCTATCTCTA
>CAZTEK010000218.1:0-3166 GCA_964612095.1 uncultured Verrucomicrobiota bacterium | reverse complement strand
GCGCGCTGAATGGTCAGAAACGGGGCAGCCTGCGTTCCCGCGGCGGCATCGCTGCCTGTTTTCGCCACATGCCACTCCGCCGCGGAGAGCCTGGCGAAGCAGGCGGTTAACACAACACCCATGATAATTGATCGACACATAGTTTTCTCCTGTTTTTTTTCAATCTGTTTTCCGGCTTTTTTCACGCCGTTCTATTTTTCATTCGCCGCGAGGCGGATTAATGCTGGTACAAGCGTCGTCATGGTTTCAGATACTCCAAGGGGTCGGGGTCGCCCTGTTGTCTACACCAGTCAGCCAACTGTTGGCGCAGACTGCGGCGAAGGTCGGCCTGCGAGGGATCGTCCGCGAGGTTGTGCATCTCGTACGGGTCGGCGGACAGGTCGTAGAGTTCTTCACGCTGGCGGTGCAGGTAGGCGTTGACGATCTGCTCCGCGGTCTTGTCGGTCTTGGCCTGCTCCGTCCATGTGTCCCAGAACGGCAGGTAATGCACGTCACTGGGCTTGCAGCCGGTGATATGCGTGGCGAACGTAGTTTCCGGCGAAAGGTTCAGCACGTATTGGTAGCGGGGCGTGATGATGGTGCGGGCTGGGCTTCGATTGCCGATACCGGGGGCTCCCTTATTACCGGTATGCGTGCCGAAGACGACCTGACGATGTTGGTTCGTTTCCCCCGTCAGTACCTTGAGAAAACTGCGCCCGTCAAGGTTGTCCGGTTGCGGTGACGAGGCTGCGGCGAGGAACGTCGGCACGAGGTCAACCAGGGAGACCATGGCGTCGGTCGCGGAGTTGGCCGCCACTTTGTCGGGCCAGCGGACGATGAACGGCACGCGCAAACCCGCGTCGTACACGCACCATTTGGCGAACGGCCAATTTGCTCCCTGGTCGGTAGTGTACACGAATAGGGTGTCGTCGCGCAGTCCGCGTTCATCTACGGCCTTAAGGACATCGCCCAGAATGGAATCCATGTTGGTGACATCGGTGTAGTAGTTGGCGCGGTCCTCAAAGGTCCGCGGCGTATTGACGAAGTTGGGGGGCAGACCGATCTTGCCAGGATCGTAGTCCGTGTTTTTGGCCCACGGGGTGTGCGCTTCTTTAGAACACACGACCAGCAGCAGCGGTTCCTTGCGGTCGTAGTTCCGGATGAAGTCTACCGCCGTGCGATCCTTGGGGTGAGTGTGATCGTAGGGGAACGCCTCATTCGGCGGATGATTGAACTTGCCGATTTCGGCCGTGTAGTATCCCAGTTGTTTGAAGTACACGGGTAAGGTCGTCACCCCGGGGCGGATAGGGGTGTTCTGATAGTGGCCCCCGTTGCGATGGGGCATCAGGCCCGTTTCGATCACGCAGCGCGACGGACTGCATAGCGGCGAAGCGGCATACGCATGGGTAAAACGCATCCCTTCCTTGGCCAGCCGATCAATATTGGGCGTACGCACATCGTTGTTGCCATAGCAACCTGAATCCCGCCAGCCATGGTCGTCAGAGAGGAACAAAATGATGTTGGGTTTTTGCGTGATTTGGCCGGCTGCAGGAATGGCGGCCAGGAAAGCCAAAAACGGGGCTATACCTGATTGAATCCGATTTATCATACTCATGTTCTTTTTTTCAATTCAGTTATTTCTTCGGCCATACCCTAAGATGTATCTCTTTATCGGCATGGGTCGCAAATGGGCCGGGTGCAGGATGGTCTGGATGTCGCTTTGCACCTGAATAATCTCTATCGAGCCGGTAGGGGGTTCCGCAGGGTTGCACGAACGGGGCATCGGGAACCATCGCCTTGCCAAGCAATTCGGTCGTCACAATCTCACGGGTTTCGGCGGAGGAGAACGGGGGAATTTTAATCCATAACCCGTCTTCCTGCTTTTCCAGTTTTACATCGACGCCTTCCAGTCGGACATTTCCGGCCATCTGGAGATTCCCAAGATTGACGTCCTCCGGCTGGCCCCTTTTGCCAGCAAGGATGTCCTTCGGCAGGCACCCTTTGCCAACAAAGAGATTATTATAATACCTTGCGTCTTTCTGTTTTATATTGGTAAGCCTCACGTCCTCCAGGGTATGAGGTTTGAAATAGGGAGTCTGTCTCCACACCACCAATTCGGAAACGATGGTGCCCGCTATCAGGTTATGTACATAGGCCGCCCCCTGCGACAAGTCCCAGATCGATTTTCTCGAGAAAAACAGATTGTTGTCTATCAGGAACGGTCCATGACTGACTTCAACCATGAGGTCCTGTGCGTAGTGCTGTTCTGCGTTGTCATGCAGCAAGTTGCCGGTAACCCGGGTGCCTTGCACCATCCAATCCAGCCAGATGCCACCGAAACCGCCGCAGCGGTAGATGTGGTTGCGACTGATGACCATGTCGATGGGTGCGTGAATTTTGATGCCCGCTATTTCGGCCCCGCCAAAGTCCACCCGCTGGTGGATGTCGTGGACCACGTTTCCGTCGATCGTGCTGAAAATGGCGCCGAGGCTGCCGACAATCCCCGCCTGTCCGCAGTGGGAAATGCGGTTGTTACGGACGAGATGGCTGCCCACGGTCTCCCGGCTCCACCCGTGCTTCAGGGCACGGAGGACGGATTCGGCATGGCCAACGGGCCCTGATCCGGACCGGTTGTCCCATTCGTCGCCGTACTTGCCCAGCGTGAGGCCCGTGCAAACCGAGTAGCGGATCGTGTTGCCCTCGATGATCCAGCCCTTGCTCCAGTGGGTGCCGATCAGCCCGATCTGCTCGGCGGTGGGAGGTGCCCACGGTGTGGCGGCCTGTTCAAGCGTGAACCCGCGCACGGTGATGTAGTTCCGGCCCGGCTCGGAGGGGTAGAACACCGTCTGGCGTGCGTTGATCTCGACCACGGATTCGTTCGGGTTGACGCCGGGAAACTGGGCCCATACGGTCGTTTGTCTTTCATCCACCTCCGCAAACCATTCGGGTATTTTACCCTTCCTGTCGTCCTCTTTCTCCCTGAACAGCTTTTCCTTTTTTTCCGCCTCGGCCAGCCAATGGCCGTTCAGGTAGACGGCGCCGGTATGGTGGGCGCGCCCCTTGTCAGAAAACCAGTCTCCGCGAATCCGGTCGCCAAAGGGATTGAAGTCGCCGAAAAAGGCATTGGGCAGTACCACCTGCCAGACATCGTTCGAGACCCGGGTCCAGCCGGTGACGACTTCGGAGC
>CAZTEK010000217.1:0-3196 GCA_964612095.1 uncultured Verrucomicrobiota bacterium | reverse complement strand
GGTGCCGGTTCCCCAGAGCGCAAGGCGGACGCCTTGCTCAGAGGCCGGAGGACGGAGGTCAGAGATCAGTGCGATGCCGCTCGTTCCAAGCCACTTAAGAAGTTGTTCTTCTGACACCTGACACCCGACACCTGACACCTCATGCGAGTACACGCGCATCAGCTCGTCAAAATCACTGGTTTCCAGCAATTTTGCGAGGTGCATTTTCCGGATCATGGCAGGCAGAACATGCGAGTTCTCCGGGTGATAGTTATCACCGGGGCCGTACATGTTGGTGGGCATGGCAGAAATGAAGTTGGTGCCGTACTGCCGGTTGTAGGCATCGCACAGCCGAATGCCGGCGATTTTGGCGATAGCATACGGTTCATTGGTTGGTTCCAGCGGGCCGGTCAACAACGATTCTTCTTTGAGCGGTTGCGGTGCCATTTTTGGATAAATGCAGGACGAACCGAGGAACAGCAATTTTTTGACACCGTGTTTGTACGCCGCGTGAATGACGTTCAGTTCGATCATGAGATTTTCGTAGATGAATTGTCCGCGGTAGGTGTTGTTTGCATGAATCCCACCAACTTTCGCGGCCACCAGCACCACAGCCTCCGGCTTTTCTTTGGCGAAAAACTCTTCAACTGCGGACTGATTAGTCAGATCCAACTCGTCAATTGAACGGCCCAGCAAATTCGTGTAGCCGTGACGCTGAAATGCTCGCCAGATTCCGCCGCCAACAAGGCCCAGATGACCTGCTATATAAATTTTTGAGTCTTTTTTCACAAACTTCCTTCAACCGCGAATGAACGCGAATACACGCAAATCAACATCCGTAAGATTTGGTTTTGACCACTAATCTTCACTGATTTTCCGCTCTGCCAATGGGCAGCGGGAGGTAGTGTTTCAAGATAAACTAAAGGCTTCTAATCGAAGCCGCCGATTCTCCGTGTTGAAAGAAATAAACTGGACTGGTTTATTTTTTCTTCATTCGGCGATTAGCCGAATCCTTATTTCACCGAGACATCCCCCCGACAGCATATTGCGTCGCTGGCAAATTAGTGTGAATTAGTGGTTAAAAACCCTCGGCCTCTAAAATCCTTTCGAGTACGGCGCGCCGTCGAGGATTTTGAGATCTCCTTCGGTCATGATTTTGACGAGCTCTTCGAACTTAACCTTCGGCTCCCAACCGAGTTGCCGTTTGGCTTTGGCTGGGTTGCCGAGCAGTTGTTCAACTTCCGCCGGACGATAATAGCGCTCGTCCATGCGGACGATGATGTCGCCGGTGGCTTTGTTTTTACCAACCTCTTTGACCCCCTCGCCTTCCCAAACGATTGCGATGCCGACATGGCCGAATGATTTTTCGATGAATTCACGAACGGTGTGCATTTCATTGGTGGCGACAACGTAGTCATCCGGCGTGTCCTGCTGAAGCATCATCCACATCATCTGAACGTAGTCGGGCGCGTAACCCCAGTCGCGCAGGGCGTTGATGTTGCCCATATAAAGACAATTCTGCTGCCCGCGCGAGATGCGGGCCACCGCCATGGTAATTTTGCGGGTCACAAACGTTTCGCCGCGCCGAGGGGATTCGTGGTTGAAGAGAATCCCGTTGCTGGCATGCAGGCCGTAGGCTTCGCGATAGTTTTTGACAATCCAGAAGCCGTACTGCTTGGCGACGGCATAGGGCGAGCGGGGATAAAACGGCGTGGTTTCAGTCTGTGGAACCTCCATCACCTGACCGTAAAGTTCCGAGGTCGAGGCCTGATAAAAGCGGCAGTTGACACCCGTCTCGCGAATACCGTCCAGCAAGCGTAACGTTCCAAGCGCATCGACATCCGCTGTGTATTCCGGCACTTCAAAGGAAACCTGCACATGCGACTGAGCGCCGAGATTATAAATTTCGCACGGATGGATTTTTTCAATCAGCCGGTTCAAATTGCTGGAATCGGTCAGGTCGCCGTAATGCAGAAACATTTTTACGCCGGACTCGTGACGGTCTTTGTATAAATGATCAATCCGGTCTGTGTTGAACGAGCTGGCGCGACGGATTATGCCATGTACTTCGTAGCCTTTATCAAGCAGAAGTTCTGCCAGATAGGATCCATCCTGTCCGGTGATTCCGGTGATGAGTGCTTTTTTCATGTGCAACCTTTGGTTGGGTTAACGGTTAAAATATTCCTTATACCACTTCACAAATTCTGGCAGACCCTTTGAGATCGGAGTGGACGGTTCGTAGCCCAGCTTTTTCCGGGCTTTGGAAATATCCGCAAATGTGACCGGAACATCGCCCGGCTGCATCGGTAGCATTTCCATCTTTGGCTCGACCCCCAGCGCATCCGCCAGCGTCTTGATAAAATCCATTAGATTTTCCGGCTTGTTATTGCCGAGGTTGAAGATTTCATACGGATCCAGACCGTCGGCAAATAACGCCGCCTTCACGCCCGTAACAATGTCGGTAATATACGTGAAATCGCGCTCCATCTTCCCGTAATTAAAAACCGGAATCGGCAACCCCTTCAGCATCGCCTCGGTAAAGGTCCAATAGGCCATATCTGGGCGGCCCCACGGGCCGTACACAGTGAAAAAGCGCAGGCCAACGGTCTGCAAGCCGTACAAATGGGTATAGGTATAACTCATCAGCTCATCCGCTTTTTTGGTAGCGGCGTAGAGACTGATCGGACTGTCCACCGGATCCGACTCACTGAACGGAACTTTTTTATTCCCGCCGTACACGCTGGAGCTGGAAGCATAAACCAATCGCTGTATTTTTGCATGACGACAGGCTTCCAGAATATTCAAATGGCCTTCCAGATTAGCTTTTTGATAGGCGAACGGATGGGTGATCGAATAACGCACACCGGCCTGCGCGGCCAGATGGCATACGAGCTGTGGCTCGTGAAATTTGAAATTAGAAATTAGAGATTCGTAATCCGTAAGGTCGCCTTTGATACCCGTGTAGCCTTTTCGACCTTCTAACCGAGCGCTACGCGCTTCTTTCAGGGAAACATCGTAGTAATCACTAAAATTGTCCAAGCCAACGACCTCATGGCCGTCATCCAGCAACGAATGCGCCAGATGCGATCCGATAAAGCCTGCTGTTCCTGTTACAAATATTTTCATAGACACTCTGTTAAGACGCCGCTGTATGGCTCGTTGTCTGCCTCCGGCAGATCCGCCTTTGGCGGAAAATTGTGATGGTTATTAAGGATTT
>CAZTEK010000216.1:0-3211 GCA_964612095.1 uncultured Verrucomicrobiota bacterium | reverse complement strand
TGGGCAATGGATTTGCTCCGCAGGCTGAGCCGACGGCACGTGCTGCTTTTGGATGGCCCATGGCCGCTGCAATTTCTCCGTAGGTGCGGGTTTGTCCGCGCGGAATATTTTTCAGCGCATTCCACACCGCCTGTTGGAAAGGTGTTCCGGCGGGGGTTTCAACGGGTGAATGACGGACGGTTAAAGCTTCCAGAGTTTGGAAATCAGAGGCCGAAAATGGCTTGCGCGGCTCTTTGTCGAGTGATGGTAATACAAGCGCCATAACCTTTCCGCTGGCGTCCAGTTTCAGCGTAATGGCACCCCACGTCGTTTGAAATTTAACGGTTTTCATATGGCGGTTTGAGGGAAAGTTCACCCAGCGGCATAAAATATGACTCAAAAGGGGGATTACAGCCAATACAAACAATGCGTCGACGGGAACCAGCTGTTAAATAACCTTTCATTTGGCCGAACATAAACCTTTCATTTGGCCGAATATTAAGGTTTCATTTAGCCGCTATGAAAGAGCCGATTCTATATCCCCGTTTTGTCCGCAAACGATTGGTTGAGGCTTTGGCCGATACGCCTGTCGTGTTGCTCCATGGCCCGCGCCAGTGCGGAAAAACTACGCTGGCGCAACAGGTCGGGGTGCCGGGCGGGTATACTTATTTGAGTTTCGATGATGATGTTCTGCGTGTCGCGGCAGAACAGGATCCGGCAGGTTTTACAGCCGAGCTCCCCGAAAGGGTTATTTTGGATGAAGTGCAACGCGTTCCCCGGCTTTTCACGGCGATCAAGGCCGCAGTTGACCGGGATCGTCGTCCAGGGCGTTTTATCCTTACGGGTTCGGCCAATGTATTATTGGTTCCGCATCTGGCTGATTCGCTGGCGGGCCGGATGGAAGTGTTACGTTTGCATCCGCTGGCACAGGTGGAGTTGACCGGGCAAGAGGCTTCTTTTCTAGGGTTACTTTTCGGAGCCGGGTTTCAGACGGGCGTTCGTCCTCGTCTGGGCAAAGAGCTGTCAGACCGGATTGTGGCAGGCGGATATCCGGTGGCGTTGGCAAGGGATTCGGCGTCCCGTAAAACGGCTTGGTATAACGGGTACATAGAAACCATCGTGCAACGTGATATTCGCGATCTTGCACGAATCAGTACGCTGGATGCAATGCCCCGTTTGCTGGCGGCGGCGGCGGCACAAACAGCGAGATTGGTGAATGTTGCCGATCTTGCTTCTCCGTTTCAGTTGAGCCGCCCCACCATCCGGGACTATCTGACGTTGCTCACGCGGGTATTTCTTCTGGATGAACTGCCGCCTTGGCACAATAATCGTCTGAGTCGGCTCATAAAAACGCCCAAGCTGCATATGGGGGATACGGGCCTTGCCTGTGCGCTGCTTGGAGTGAATTCCGCTTCGCTCATGGCGGATCGCGCGCTGCTGGGGTATTTGCTCGAAACCTTTGTCTTTCAGGAGATACGTCGCCAGACATCCTGGCAGGAAGACAAAATCTCTTTGTATCACTTCCGCGACAAAGACGGTGCAGAGGTGGATATCGTGTTGGAAGGGAACGGGTTGCGGCTGTCCGGTATTGAAGTCAAGGCCTCCGCCACAGTCACCTCGAGCGATTTTAACGGCCTGCGAAAATTGAAGCAGGCGGCAGGCAACCGGTTCGCTTCCGGCGTGGTGCTTTATGACGGCGAAGCAGCCGTTCCGTTCGGCGAGAAGCTCTATGCGCTTCCGATCAGTTACCTTTGGAGGGACTGATCAGTCGAAGTTTAACGGTTACGCCACGGCGCTCGACGACATCAAAGAAGTCCTGACCCGCATCGCCCGCTTCGTGTAACGTCAAAACTGAGCCGCGACCATGCCTGTCACAGTTCGTACGTAAGTGCGAAATGTGACAGGCATGGTTGTTGGCTCTAGCGCCTGGTTGGGCTCCGTTTTCATTTTATGGATTTCAGGGCGTCCAGTATCGCATCCGCATCGGAGTAATCTCTAAAAACATGCTTAACCCCTAGCTCCTCTAGTTTCGAAATTCGTCTGCCTATGCCGATCATTCGGATTTCTAATGCATCGCAAACCTTCGCATCCCAAGGTGCATCTCCAAAATAGACAACCGATGATAATTCGAATCCTGCGCGGCTAGCCGCTAACGGTATAATATCCCTACGCTTAGGGGTGTCACTAGAAGTCGCATGAGGGAAATCATATAAATCAATTCCGCAACATTTCAGCTTAAACGCTGCTGTCGTGTCAAAACAGCCCGTCGCAATAGCAACTGAACAAAATGATTCTGCGCGGAGACGTGTGATGAACTCAACGGCGCCCGGCAGGGGTATGAAATCGCCTGGGAATTTAGGGCGCTCTTCTTCAAGGAGACGCAGGAACTCGATCTTAATGGCTTCTTCCTTCGCGAGCGCATCTGGATCGCCGGCCAGAAGATCGCGAACAATCGCGCTACTCGTCGGTTCATCGTAGGTCGTCCAATCCAGCGTGGAAAGTGACCGACCAGTGACATATGCAATGGCGTTCGCGTAGCATCGCCCTTCGACATCCTGTGTGTCGCAAATCGTTCCGTCGTTATCGAAAATCGCGAGTAGGTTCATTTTTTGCCCAACATAGTATTATCCAACAGTTGTTTTGAAGGGTCTGGGATATTGAATCAGAAAAAGCGTTACGAGATGGCCGGTTTTTCAACGGGTTACGCAACTTTTCTGCCGGATAGCATTCCTCGTTTCATCTCCGGTGATAGCCGACCTGGCTACCGGAACGGGAGGCAGTCTAGCGTTTTCCCCAGCACCATGGAGCCGAAAATAGTCCGCCGTGCCGGGTTTGGATAGGTTTTTCAATGGGAAATTTGGTTCTGGAGTGCGGCGGCAAGTGCAACGCGACGCCGCTTTGGACGGGGAAAGCGGTCTCGCGCCTGCGGGTTGCCGGTTCCTTTGGTTACTCCAGCCAACGGCTGGCTGTCTACGCTTCGCTCCGGCTACGTCCGCACTCCAAAAAATGTTTCCAAACCTTGGAAAAATGGTTTGTCGGCTCTGCGGTTCGTGGTTAAATCCAGCTTTGACCAATTTTTAACAGGGAGCTCTCATGACAAAAATTACACGGGCGCTGTTGAGCGTTTCGGACAAGGCTGGAATTGTTGATTTTGCCAAGGCGTTGTCGGCGCGCGGTGTCGAACTGCTTTCAACCGGCGGAACCGCCAAAGCGCTGCGCGACGCGGGCATTA
>CAZTEK010000215.1:0-3213 GCA_964612095.1 uncultured Verrucomicrobiota bacterium | reverse complement strand
GCGGCTTATCGCGTTGCAACACGGCGTGATCCTGAAACGGCGTGCCGAGGCGGACGTCTGCACGCGCACCCGCCGCCATACCTACCAAGAGCAACAGAGGAGCAAGATACCGGCGAAATAACTCAGGCAGCTTGGCAACAACGGGCCCGGCCTCGAATAAATTCGCCATGACAGCACCAGAATGAATCTTCAGAAACCTTTTCATGACCGCATCATCGGGTAAATGAAAAAGCGGGCGATCTCTCACCCGCTTTGATTCTGCTTTCTGTTACTTCGTTGCACGGCGGAACAGCAGCGCAACCAGCGCACCGAGCCCCAGCATTCCGATCGTCGCCGGTTCGGGAATTACATTCAGCGAAACGTCCGAAATCGTGAAATTATCGCCGGCAGCTACACCGGCACCTGTGTCTTTCCCGTTACCGATAAAGATAGAGTCAATGGAGTGATCAGGGGCAAAAAGTTTCATCGAGCTATAAGTTTGCCCGCCCCAAACGACTTCGGCGGTATACTCGGTTGCGGAAGTTCGCGTAACCGTGGTTGTAACCGCTACACTGTTGCCAGCTCTAAACTGGGAATCCGTAGCCGGCAGAGGAGTAGAAAAATTTGAGTATTGAGTACCAGAAGGCACCGCATAGTTAGTTGTACTTCCATTTGCTGTAATATAGGCCTGCTGGAAAAAAGTTCCTGTGTTAGTATGACAGTCTGCACGCATCTGAATCACGGTGTCTCCAAAGTCAATCCCCCAGCGGAACCCAAGATCCATTGAAGTGGTTTTCGTAGAAGAATAAGTGAACGAAAGCACCGCCGATTCGCCTATTGCAAGAGTCTTCGGTCCTCCCGACAATCCTGATGATGCGATTGCAAAACTATTGCCGCTGGCTACCGTATCATAAGTGATTTTAAACCCGTTAGTCGTAGCCGCGGATAATGTCGTTGTAACATTCGCTCCTGTATAGTCGTTGACAAATGTATTCAGCCCGACCACTGCGGCCTGCACAGCACCGATCATTAGCAACACAACCAGCCCGATCATTCTTTTTATTCCTGTATTCATGCTTCTTCCTTTCTTCTTTTATTTTTTCTGTCTCTTGCGGCTTGTACTGCCGCACCTCTTCCCGCTTCTACTTTCGAATTATCTATATTAAAACACTCTCATGCAATTTTTACGGGTTGCATTTTTTAATCTTTAAATTAACTTTTTTTATCATTTGCCAAGATGACTCTCGATTTCTAATGAATACAGACCAATGATATCTTTTTTACCGGACCGGCCTTCAGCGAAACGCCCGAAATCGTGAAATTATCGCCGGCAGTTACACCGCCGCCTGTATCTTTCCCATTACCGATAAAGATGGAGTCAATGGAGTGATCAGGGGCAAAAAGTTTCATCGAGCTATAAGTTTGCCCGCCCCAAACGACTTCGGCGGTATACTCGGTTGCAGAAGTTCTCGTAATGGTGGTTGTAACCGCTACACTGTTGCCAGCTCTAAACTGGGAATCCGCATCCGGCAGAGGAGTGGAAAAATTTGAGTATGGAGAACCACTTGGAACAGCATAGTTGGTTGTACTTCCATTTGCTGTAATATAGGCTACCTGAAGAAAAGTTGATGCGTTAGTATGACAGTCTGCACGCATCTGAATCACGGCGTCTCCAAAGTCAATCCCCCAGCGGAAGCCAAGATCCATTGTAGTGGTTTTTGTAGAAGAATAAGTGAACGAAAGCACCGCCGATTCGCCTATTGCAAGAGTCTTCGGTCCTCCGGACAATCCGGCTGATGCGATTGCAAAACTGTTTCCGCTGGCTACCGTATCATAAGTGATCTTAAACCCATTAGTCGTAGCCGAGGATAATGCCGTTGTAACATTTGCTCCTGTATAGTCGTTGGTAAATGTATTTAAGCCCACCACCGCGGCCTGTACCACTCCGGCCATCAATCCCAGAACCAGCCCTATAACTCTCTTCATTCTTCTGCTCATATTTCACTCCTTGGTTTCGTTGATCGCCCGGCACCCTGCCGGACTTTCCTTCTTCTACTCTGCAATCATTATCTGCTCTTCCGTTTGCAATGCAATTTGAACGAATTGCCTTATTTGATCTTTTACTTATATTATTTGATCCCGAGACCGTGACCGGATTCATCTTCAGCCCGCAATATTTTCAAAGTTGCTGTCCGTAACCGTCACGCTGTCCGGACTGATGTCTTCCACTTTGAGATAGGTTCCGGCACCGGCAAACGCGGGTAACGGTTCGGTCAGCACGATACTGTAACAACTCTGGCCGTTGATCAGCTGATGAACCGCGTTCGAGCCGACTATCCGTTCAGTAATAGCTCCTGCCGCGTCGAGAAACCGGAGTTTGCTGCCGGCATAAATCGTCTGTCCGGATGTGCCGGCCACCATACTAATCACAAAATCGGTCGCACTGGTCACATTGGTAATCATGCCGTACGGCGCGTGCGCCACAAAACCGTCCCAGCGCACTCCGGTGATATCCAGCCCCGCGCTGTTTTCCAGCTTCATAATCCGGTTGGTCGGATCGGCTACCTGCCAAAAGCCCGGCTTGGCAACAATAGCCTCATTGATGGCAACCGTATCGTCCAGCCCATCGTTGGGATAGTCTCCGTACAAAGAGACGGGGACGGCAACAACCGGCGGGTCGGAAGCCCCCGAAAAAATCATAAGAAATGCCAGCAACCCATGCATCAGCTCTCCCCTGTCGGGAAGAAAAATCCCGACTCACCCCTCAGGAGAATAAGAATAAAGCCGACCCTGCAGAGTAACAACCCGCTCCGATTGCCAGTTTTGATATTTTGCTTATTCTTTTTTATCCGTCCGGGGCCCTGCCCGGCAGCGGAAAAGCGCTTACTGCACTTTTTTTAAGAACCGGCGGGGCGGCTCCCCGGCATATTGTTTAAACCAGCGGGAAAAATGCGACAGATGGCAGAACCCCAGCTCAATGGCCACCTCTTTTACCCGGACTCCCGGCATATGCAGTCTGCGCTTGGCCTGCTCGATGCGCAGCCGGTTCTGATAGACCACCGGCGTGATTTGCAGCTGCTCCTTGAAGCGCCTGGTTAAATGCACGGTACTCATTCCAACTTTCTCCGCCAGCTCATCCACATCCACCGGCTCGGCGTAAGACAGCCCGTCAAGGATCCGGACAGCCTGCATGACCCGCTCATCCATATTCTGTTTGACGTTCAGTTTGAGGCC
>CAZTEK010000214.1:0-3237 GCA_964612095.1 uncultured Verrucomicrobiota bacterium | reverse complement strand
AATAATATTTTCGCGGCTGGAGAAAGCGGGCAGGTCACGCTCGGTAAAACGTTACCCGGGCAAACGGCGTTCACTTTTCAGCATAATATTGTGATCAGTGAAGGCTCACCGCTTTTCAATAACCAGTATGCCAGCAATCTCTTACAGCCGGGGTACGTCTCGGATTACAATATTCTTTGGTCAACTGGCGGAGAAATCTGGAATAAAAACGGTCCTGAAGAAAAAGACCGGCTGAGCATGGATGCGTTGCGCGAGGTGGGCTTTGATCGACACTCGCTCATTGCCGATCCGTGTTTTGTCAATCTCGCGGCTCGCGATTTCACCATATTGCCGGAAAGCCAGGTCTTCAAATACGGCTTCAAACCGATCGATATGTCAGATGTCGGGCCCAGAGCGGATCGTCAGTAAATCTGATGCGGCTGGCAGGAAAGTTTGAGTATGGAGAAGATGAATACAGGTAAACAGCGGATGTTGAATGCGTATCGGGGGATTTTTTCTGACCGTGTAGCGATTGCCCCTGAGTTCTGGTATTACTATCCAGCTAAAGTGCTGGGTGTTGATATGATTGAATTCCAGCGGGAAGTCCCGTTTCACGCCGCGCTGAAAACGACCTTTGCCAAATTCGGATGTGAGGGCTGGGGGATTGCCTTTTTTGAACCGCGCAATGATCTAGTCACGGTCAGTACGGAAGAAAAATATGCCGACAACGGCACGTTAGAGGTCAAACGTGTAATCCATACATCGGCTGGAGAGTTGACGTCCAGAATGGTCTATTCAAAAGAGGAACCGTGCTGGGAAACTGAACGGCCAATCAAAGACTTGGAGCGAGACCTACCCGCATGGGAAATCGCGACATTTGGAAATGCTGCAGAAGATTTGATCATTGCGCCAGCGGTCAAGGCCTGGGAAGAGGTCGGCGGTAGTTATCTGCTGGAAGGCTGGCTGGGCGTGCCGTTCTTTGACTTCTTCGCCGCAGCGCGGGAAGGGGCTTTCGAAGAAGCGATTTTTGATTTCATGAATCCTGATTTTACGGGGAAACTCCGGGAACTTCAGTCGAAGTATATTGAACAGATGCTGCGGCGCGTCGTTTATCTGTGCGAAAATACCCCGTTTGAAAGTTTTGTCCTCGGGTGCTCCTGGAGCTGTAATTCTCTGATCGGGCCGGTGATGTGGCGCGAATGGGATAAGCCTGTTATCAAAGCGGTTGCTGATATGCTGCATCGGCACGGACGTCTTTTGCATATCCATTTTCACGGGAAAGCGATGGAGACGGCTGCGGATTTTGCCGAAATCGGAGTTGATTGCGTTTGTCCGTTTGAACGGCCATCGGGTGGTGACGTAGTTGGTCTCGCTGAATTGTTACAGATCGCAAAACAGTTGAACGGACGGACGACGATGAACGGAAACGTTCACACCATTGAAACCCTCATTCGTGGCACTCCGCAGGATGTTCGCCGAGAAGTTGGGGAGATTCTGGAAGCGTTCGCAGGAAATCCAAGGGTGATTGTCGGATCCGGGGATCAGGTTGGGCGCGAGACCCCTGAAGAAAATTTGTATGCCATGATTGATGAAGCAATCCGACTGTCTCCGCAATGGCGCGCTGCGGCAATAACCCGATAATCAGGAGGAATTTTTATGACTGGTAGAGAACGAATGTTGAAAACCTTGCGGTTCGAGCAACCAGACCGCCCCCCCCATTTTGAAGTCATGTTTGAACTGGAAAAAGAGGCCTTTGGGCTGGAATTTCCGGATCGCAATCTGTGGGACACCTGTTCGCCGGTCGAGAAGTCGAAGATGATTTCACAGTGCATGAACATCTATGAAAAAATCGTCGATCGCTATCAATGGGATGCGCTGGCGGTATTCTGGCCGTGGAGCGATCCGGATGGCGTGGTTGCTGCCAGAAAAACATTTGGTAACGACATTCTGCTCGGCAGTATTGTCGGTCGAACCATCTGGTCAATTGAGCGCATCAGCGACTGGACTGAATTTGCGGTAACGCTGTTGGAAGAGCCGGAGGAGATTCATCGGGGGGCTGCGGAAATGACGACCGTGGCTATTGAGAAATATGCCCGCCTCATTGATGCGGGGGCTGATTTCATTCATATCGTCAATGATGTGGCATTTAATGCTGGCCCCTTTATTTCCCCAGCGCAGTTTTCTGAGTTCATCACGCCCTACTTGAAGCAGCAGGTTGACTATATCAAGTCTCAGGGCGCTATTCCCTTTGTACACAGCGACGGGAATATTGATTCGATTCTGGATGATTATTTGTCGCTGGGCGCGGCCTGTTTTCAGTCGGTTGACCCTATGGCGGGCATGGACATTGCCGAGACGAAAAAACGATGTTACGGGAAAATGGCGCTGATGGGGAACGTGCAATGCAATCTGCTGCAGGACGGGCCGCTGGACGCCATCCGTAAATCCGCACTCTACTGTCTGGAAAATGCTTCGCCCGGCGGCGGTTATATTTTCGGCACGTCCAACACCATTTTCCCGGGCATGCCGTTGGAACACTATGAATACATGCTGGATGTGTTCCGGACTTTTTGTAAAGGAAAGGGGCCTTGTGAAAAAGACTAGAACCGCCATGATTTTGCCGCACACGCACTGGGATCGTGAATGGCGCTATCCGATTTGGCAAAACCGATGGCTGCTCGTCCGCTTTATGGATGAACTGCTGGAAATCCTGGAGAATGATCCGGAGTATCGCTGTTTTTTAATGGACGGTCAGGTGGTTCCGATTCTCGATTATCTTGAAATCCGCCCTGAAAACCGGGAGCGGATCCGGAAGCAGACTGCGGCCGGGCGATTGCAGATTGGCCCCTGGTACACCCTGCCGGATTTATATCCGCTCGACGGTGAATGTCTGTTGCGGAACCTTCTTAAAGGACTCCGGCTTTCCGCAGAATTCGGCTGTTCCACCAAGGTGGCCTATCATGCGTTCGGCTGGGGTCAGACCGCTCAGTTTCCCCAGATCTATTCTCAACTGGGTTTCACGCTTTTAATTGCTGCCAAAAAAGTTTCGGCCGAACGGGCCCCGCAAAATGAATTCATCTGGCAGGCACCGGATGGCTCGGAGATTCTGACCACCCGTCTGGGTAAACAGTTCCGGGCGAACGGATTTTTCTATGTGCACATTCCGCTGTTGTACGGGGTGCAGTATGAGAGTGAAGCGTACCGCTTGAATTGGGAAAAGGCCGGACGGCTCATTCACTGGGCAACCTCCGGAATGTC
>CAZTEK010000213.1:0-3239 GCA_964612095.1 uncultured Verrucomicrobiota bacterium | reverse complement strand
GCGACCCGCAGGATTGTCCCGCTGAAATCGACGCCTTCGGCCTGCTCTGCGAGGATTGCGGACGTTGCGGCATTGGCGAACTTCAGTCGCTTGCCGAAGACCTCGGTTATGTCGTACTCGTCGCCGAGGGTTCCACAGTCGTTTCTAAAATGCTGGAAGGCGGCAAGATTGATGCCGTCGTCGGCGTCAGCTGTCTGAGCGCGCTCGAAAAATCGTTCCCGCAAATGGCCGACGGGGCGATTCCCGGACTCGCGATTCCGCTCACCGTTGACGGTTGTGTCGGAACAAAAATGGACGTGGAGTACGTTCGCGAGGCGATTCGGCTGAAATCTTCCAAGCCTTGGAAAAACCGGCTCGACACGGAGCGCCTGCATCAGGTTGTCGACGGGTGGTTTACAGTTTCCAGTGATTGGAAAACTGAAACTCGCACCGGACAAATCGCCTACGACTGGTTGCTCAAAGATGGCAAGCGCTGGCGGCCGTATCTGCTGGCCTGCACGTACAGCGCGCTGAACGAAGGAGCCATCGACCTGCCCGATGAAGTCCGCCGCCTTGCGATAGCCGTCGAATGTTTTCATAAAGCCTCGCTCATTCACGACGATATCGAAGACGGCGACGATCTGCGCTACGGGCAGCCGACGTTCCACCGGCAGTACGGTATTCCTGTCGCCATTAATGCGGGCGACCTGTTGGTTGGCGAAGGCTATCGCTGGATCGCCTCCGTCGAAACCCGCACGGGCGACCTGCTGCGCATCGCCGCCGAGAATCATTGTACGCTTTGTCTCGGACAGGGTGATGAACTGTCCGGTCTTGCGAATGGAACCCCGTTTACCGCTAAAGAGATTATCGAAATTTTCCGCCGCAAAACTGCGCCCGCCTTCGGCGTCTCGCTGTTGCTGGGAGCGGTCGCCGCCGGTGCGGATCGTGAACTGCTTGAAACGTTACAGTCGTTCAGCGAATCGCTCGGCATCGCCTACCAGATTCGCGACGATCTGGAAGAATACAAATCAGGGGAAGCCCGCGATCTGCGCGCCTCACTGCTGCTTGCGCTCGCCAACGATGCCGGTTCCGGGGCGCACGCGCCCTTCGAGGAGCTGATGGTTGCTGAAAAAGCCGCGCAACTGATCGAGCATTATAAAAACGAAGCGGTGCGTGCGCTCAACCCGCTGAAAAGTGCCCTGCTTAAAAGTCTGCTGCGGCGCATCGCCGCCAAAATGCTGAGCGGAGGATGAGCCTGTGGAATCCATCGCCGAACTCCTGATTCGTACTGCCGCCTGCGCCCGCCGGTTTTTAGAAAATGATTCGCGCGACGAAATCGCCCGCTTCATTTTGAGCCGCCAGAATTCCGACGGCGGGTTCCGTGGAAAAGGTGCGGAGAGCGATCTCTACTACACATTTTTCGCCGTAGCCGGTCTGAAGGCGCTTGGACGACCGGTTCCCGTATTCCGCCTTTGGAATTACGTCCGCCGCTTCGGCACCGGCGACGAACTTGATCTGGTTCATCTGGTCTGCCTGATTCAGTTGCGATCCGCGTTTCCAATGTCCGGAAGAACCCGCCGCCTTTTTTTCCAGAGTTTGGAAACCCGCCGAGCTGAATCCGCGTATGACCTTTTTTTGAAACAGCTGGCCGGAGACCGTCTCGGCGTTGCCCGGTTACCTGCCGCTCCACGACCGATTTCCTTGACTGATCCGACGCCGGTTCTCGCGGCGGCGCTTATCGTCAGTCGTGCGCCGGATCAGGCGGCGGTCAATACGCTACTTAATCGCGTCTGCCGTTCCGGCGGATTTGCCGCAACGGATCAGTTGAATTCCGCCGATCTGCTTTCCACGGCCACCGCGCTTTTTGCGTTGCGGAAGTGCCGTGCCGATTTAGATCCGGTTAGACCCTGTCTGGAATTTGTTGAATCGCTTTGGCGTGACAGCGGCGGCTTTGCCGGCCACGCCGCTGATGAAATTGAAGACGTCGAGTACACCTTCTACGCACTGCTCAGCATCGGCTGTTTGACCGCGAAGCAAGGGGGAGTCTTTGCCAGCGAATGAATAAAATTTACGAATGGGGAGATATATGAATGATACACAAAACAAAAGAGCCCCGCTCACGCGTCGTTTCCGGAATGTTCTGATCGCGACAGGATTTCTGTTGCTGTTTTTTGTGCTGTTACCGAGTGCAGTTAAATGGATGGTGAATCGCGTTGTTCTGCCGCATTGGTTTTCCTCGCCGGAATGTCCGGTGAAATCAGGGCGTCTCACTGAGTTGCGTTATACCGGTCTGGTCGCCAGCAATCTGCTGGTCGATGCCAGCGGCGGACGCACCGTGCAGGTATCCCGTGTCGAAGCGTTTTATAATCCATGGACGTTGATGCATCGGCAGATTCCGCTGGTGCGCGGACAGATTGTTTCCGGTCCAGAGGTCGCATTCGAATCCGACATCACAGCCCGCGATATTAGTTTTTCCGGCGGCGGTTTAAATGCGGATATATCGGCGCAGTTTTCCCGCATACGTTGCGGTGCGTTAAGTGCTGGGCCGTTTATCGCAACGGCCCGCCTCGCCGGAACCGACGCTACGCTGTCCGCAAAGATTCCGCTGCAGGACGGGTTGCTTCACGCATCGGTCAATGCACAGGTTGCGAGCTTGCCGACCAATCCAGTTTGGACTTGCGCGGTGCGCATTCCGCTAGCCGCCGCAGACGGCTCGCCGGTTCAGCTGGGCGGGCTGATTCCCGGGGTGGATGATTTACTTGCGACCGGGCTGGTTCAGGCTGAGCTTTCCGGCAGTAAGTCCGGTGCGGAGGCGATACTCTCCTTGGCGGTCGGAAGCCTTGAATTTCCGGCGCACAGTCTCAGTCTCAGTAATTTGTACACCACCTGTACGATGCGTTTTCCGGGCGAACTGCGCTCGCAGCCGGGACAGAGTTTGACGGTGGACAGTCTGTCGGTGGGTAAGTTGAAGATTGAACAGATTCGTATGCATTATCAGCTGGAGCCGGATTCGACCGCTTTTATTGAGGATCTTGAATTCAACTGGTGCGGCGGCCGGGTGAGTTTGTATAGCGCACGTTTTGCTCCGGATTCAACGAATGTTTCCGCCCGTCTTTTTTGCGACCGCCTTTCGCTGGAGCAGGTGCTCGCCGCGTGCGGTTTGACCGGATTTTCGGCGGGCGGCGAGCTGAATGGACGGCTGCCCGTGCAGTGGACGAAGGCTGGGCTGAGTATTGACCGTGGCTTCCTGTTTACCACGC